>NZ_JAKDUI010000052.1 GCF_030457785.1 Psychrobacter sp.
CAGATTGGTTAGTCATTGCTTATTCTCCTGTTAGTGGATTATAAGCAGTTACACAAAGTTTGGGAAACTCTCCAACGCTGTTGTCAGCGTTGCTTTTTTTTAGCGATATTACTTCATTCAACGAAGGCGAGAGAAAGCTATGAGACCTCGTTGCACTCAAAGGTATTGATATCTGACTCATCTGCACCTGCAGTACGCATGACACCAGTCTCACGCTCTTCGTGTGCTACACGCCACTGCGTCAAACCCTCGCTACCATCGATAGCTGTCGCCACCTCAAATACTTCAGGGTTGCTACCTTCATTATTCTTGCGCAATGTCACTGTACCCATATCGGTCACAACGGTGACTTGATTATTATCTTCGTTATAAGTCGCTTCGACCTGTAGCTCTGGTGAACAGAGATAAGAGATCTGATTAGCCCCTGTATTGACGGAAGCAACCGTATCATCTTCTACCTCACTGGAAGTATCTTGGGGGTCAACAACCACATCGGTAGGTTCGGCAGGCTCAGCTGACATTGGCACTTCTTCAGCATGAGCGTCATCCGCCGTGCCTGCTTCCGTATCCGATTGCTGCTGACAAGCACTGATCGTCATGGCTCCAGCCAATAATCCCGTTAGGACGACAGAGGTACGCAATTGTTTTAATAGTTTTACATTCATTACACGCTCCCAAGTAAATACGTTAAATACTATAGCGCGTCCATAAATACACGCCTATGTAGAATTTGTAAATAATCGATGCTTTTTAATTATAATCTCATAGAGAGCAGCTATAACCAAGGCAAATCATGGTGTAATGCTGGTTTGTAGCATCATTCGATCTCTAATGAAAAACAGAAGCAAGCTTGAAGTCAAGCAAGTAGAGTATCGCAGATAATATCAGGGTGTTAGTCAGCTATTGGACACAGTTTGGCAAATGTTAACCGTTTTTAGCTTTTTTGGGATATCTTCTTAAGTTAAGGACACGCTCAAGTAAATACAAAAACCCCTATCCATTTTAGATAAGGGTTTTTCAAGCTGACTCACTACGATTTAAAAAACAGTAAGTGGTAAATGATAAACAGTTTTTAGAAACTGCTATATTTTACCATGACACTGTTTGTACTTAAGACCTGAACCACAAGGACAAGGCGCGTTACGGCTGATATTTTTTCCTGCATATGGGTTGGCCTCACCACCCTTGCTAGCAGGCTTGGCATCACCCTTAGCACCACTGACAACAGACACACGCCCAGCCTGCGCAGCAGCTCTACGGTTTTGTGGTCGTGGCTGAGCAGCTGATCTAGCTGCATTGCTGTCTAAATTATCAACGTCATCGTGTTCAAACTGCATCTGCATTTCAGCAGCACTCGCTCGCTTCTGTTCCTCTAATGCTTCTAGCTCTTCTTTGGTCGGGATATGAACACGTGATAAATCTTGTACCGTTTCTGACTTAATCGCACCAAGCATCATTTGAAACAGTTCAAAAGACTCACGTTTATACTCTTGCTCAGGGTTTTTCTGCGCATAACCGCGTAGATGAATCCCTTTACGCAGCTGGTCCATCTGCGTCAAATGCTCTTTCCAATGCTTATCTAAACTCTGCAGCATAAAGTGACGCTCAAGCTGAGCGGCATCTTGGTCGCCCATCTGCTCACGGCGACCATGAAAACGATCCAATGCCGTTTGGATGATTTTGGCACGTAACCCTTCTTCATCCAAGCGGCGATCTTCATCTAACCAATCATTAATCGGCATAGTGACTTTGAACTCGTCTTCCAACTCATCTTCTAGACCATCGATATTCCATTGATCATCGATAGAGCCTGGCGGGACAAACTGATTAATCATGGCGTTGTAAACTTCATGGTGCATGATTTCGATGGCTTCTAATAAGTCCATCTCTGCGAGTAAGTCATCACGTTGACCATAGATGACTTTACGTTGCTCATTGGCGACATCATCATACTTCAGAAGGTTTTTACGAGCGTCGAAATCACGGCTCTCAACTTTGCCTTGCGCGTTTTCGATCGATTTGGATACCATCTTGTGCTCGATGGCTTCGTCTTCTTTGAGACCCATCGCTCGCATCATATTCACCACGCGATCACCTGCGAAGATACGCATCAGATCATCTTCGAGCGACAAGAAAAAACGTGACATACCAGGGTCACCTTGGCGACCTGCACGACCACGTAACTGGTTATCGATACGGCGTGACTCATGGCGCTCAGAGCCAATGATATGCAGCCCGCCCGCGTTCACCACTTGGTCATGCTTTACTTGCCACTGCTCTTTCAGGCGTTTCATTTCTTCGGGGCTGACGGCATCCACATCTTCGATAAACGACTGCCAATTACCACCAAGTATGATATCGGTACCACGACCAGCCATGTTCGTCGCAATTGTGACAGATCTTGGACTACCCGCTTGGGCGATGATATCTGCCTCACGCTCATGCTGTTTGGCGTTTAGAACATTATGCTTCACGCCTTCTTGGTCGAGCAAATAAGACAACTCCTCACTGGCTTCAATCGTCGCCGTACCCACCAATACTGGTGCGCCTTTTTCTTGAATTTCTTTAATCTCACGAATGATGCCTTTGTATTTTCCTAACTTGGTTAAGAAAATCTGATCATTCATATCGACACGAGCAATTGGCTCATGTGTTGGAATGACGATTACGTCCAAATCGTAAGTCGATTTAAACTCCGCCGCTTCGGTATCAGCGGTGCCTGTCATACCTGACAATTTTTCGTACAGTCGGAAGTAGTTCTGAAAGGTCGTGGTCGCCAGTGTTTGGTTTTCTGCTTGAATCTCGACACCTTCTTTGGCCTCTACCGCTTGATGCAAACCTTCTGACCAACGACGACCCGGCATAGTACGACCTGTGTTTTCATCAACGATGACCACATCTTTACCATCGACGATATAGTGGACGTTTTTCACAAAAACATGGTGGGCACGAATGGCTGCCTGCACGTGTGCCAATAACGGCAGTCGGCTTGGACTATACAAACTTTCGCTTTCACCCAGCTCACCGACCTTGGTTAAGAAACGCTCAATTTTTTCGTAGCCTTTTTCACTGATCTCGATTTGGCGGTTTTTCTCATCGATCCAAAAGTCTTCGTCTTCGTTATTTTTATTGGCTTCTTCGTCTTTGGAACGCTTCAATACTGGAATGATGGTGTTAATCAACGCATACATGCGTGATGAATCTTCCGCCTGACCAGAGATGATCAGCGGTGTACGAGCCTCATCAATCAAGATGGAGTCAATCTCATCGATGATACAGAAGTTGAGCGGACGCTGCTTTTTTTCAGCCAAGCTAAACACCATGTTGTCTCTTAGGTAATCAAAGCCATACTCGTTGTTGGTACCGTAAGTTATGTCTGCTTGATAAGCTTTGATTTTTTCTTGTGGTGGCTGCTGTGAATAAATCACGCCAACGGTCATACCCAAAAAGCTAAACAACGGACGGTTCAATTCAGCATCACGAGCGGCCAAATAGTCATTGACCGTAACCAGATGGACGCCTTTGCCGCTAATACCATTGAGATACATGGCCAAGGTACCCATTAGGGTTTTACCTTCACCCGTTTTCATCTCAGCGATTTTGCCTTCGTGCAAGGTGATACCGCCGATTAGCTGCACATCATAGTGGCGCATACCATTGACACGCAATGACGCTTCACGACAGACCGCAAACGCCTCTGGCAATAGTGCGTCTAGGCTCTCACCTTTTTGGTGACGTGCTTTAAACTCTTCGGTTTTTTGTTGTAATTGCTCATCAGATAGGGCTTGTACTTCAGCCTCTTGTGCGTTGATTTTGCTAACCACTTTGCGCATGCGCTTTAGTTCGCGGTCATTTTTGGTGCCAACCACACTGCCTACAATCTTTGATAACATAATTTTTTTGACCTATGGAAATATTCGATAATTAGTGCGTATCAGCCGGTCTACTGGCTCGATGCATGGCGTGATATGCCGCTTGATGCATTATTATTACCCGACTAAGTAATCGACTAATAGTCTAAGTACCGCCCAATTAAGTGTGCCGTCATTATATATGGTTATGACGCTGATGAATACAAGGGCAATGAGTAGATATTTGCCGACGTAAAAAATACAGCAGGACGTGTTAAAATGCTCCTTATACCTTGCTGTTTATCAGGATCTGCCAAACCATTGGCCACTGAAGCTGCTTACTAGTAATGTTCCTTACTGGTGTTTTTTATTAATAAAGTGGCTTGCTATTGAAAGCACGTACGACAGCTACCTTTTTGCTAAGCCAAGTTAGAAGGTACTAAATACGCACTAATACCATCAAACACAGACGATACATTCAGCACAACGCAACAAGAACCATCCATTTAATACCCGTCATTTAATACCAGCCACAAAAATAACAATCACTAAAAATGAGTGTGATTAGTAAATCGTACTTTTGAGACTGCAGTTTTAAAGGCTGTAGATTTTGTAACTGGTATACGCATAATAAGAGACTCTGCATGACCGTAAAACCGTCCACTAAAAACTTCAACGAATCTAAACCCGCTTCAGTAAATGAAACAGTATTGAAGCAAAGTACACCTGATACAAAGTCGGGTGACCGTTTGGTGATAGGCGATGCTGTATATGATTTAGCTAATCATACGCCGATGATGGTGCAATATCTAACCATGAAAGCCCAATATCCCCAAGCGCTTCTGCTGTACCGGATGGGTGACTTTTATGAGCTATTTTTTGAGGATGCCAAGCGTGCTGCGCAAATACTAGACATCACCTTGACTCGTCGTGGTACCGATAAAGCAGGTAACACAATTGCCATGGCAGGTGTGCCGTTTCACGCCGCCGATAGCTATATGGCAAGGCTCATCTCTGCTGGGCAAACGGTCGTCGTCTGTGAGCAAATTGACGAACCAGCCGATAGCGCAACCAACAAAAGCGCCACTAAATTGCCTAGCATGGGCGACAAGCAAAAAAAGACAAACAGCAAATCTGCTGGCGGTATCATGCGCCGCGAAGTGGTAAAAACCCTCACCGCAGGGACGATCACCGATGACGCACTCATCGCGCCCAACCATACACCGACTGTGGTTGCTATTGATATTGCTGTACCAAAAGCAAATAGCCATCAGCCACTACAGGCCGCCATCAGCCAGTTAGACTTGGCGGCTGGTACATTGACCGCACAGACTCTGAGCGCCGACAACGATGATACTGGTGGTCTACAAACTCAGCTGCTCACCGTCCTAGCGCGCTTTGCCCCGAGTGAATGTATCATTAGCGAGTCGCTCAGTGAGCATATTGGTGAGACTGGTGACGACTGGCTGCTGTGGCTACGTCAAAAAATCGACTGCCCCATCATAGAAGTCGCCGCCAATGACTTTCATCTTGAGCATGCTAGCGCGACATTGTGCCAACAGTTTGAAGTGCAGCGCCTCGATGGACTCGGTATCAGTGAGGCACCGCTCGCACAATCCAGCTGTGCCGCACTCATCCATTATGCTCAGCAAACGCAGCAACGTCACGTCCCGCAAGTCAATCAGCTCATCGTAGAGTATAGTGACGACTATCTAATCATCGATGCCAATAGCCAACAAAACC
Organism: Psychrobacter sp.; assembly: GCF_030457785.1. Taxonomy (GTDB): domain Bacteria; phylum Pseudomonadota; class Gammaproteobacteria; order Pseudomonadales; family Moraxellaceae; genus Psychrobacter. The sequence goes on from NZ_JAKDUI010000052.1 coordinate 5,595, forward strand.
TTGAGCTGTTTGCCCCTGTCAGTAGTAATGGCACATCGTTAATCTCTGTGCTAAACCATTGTCAAACGCCGATGGGTCGCCGTTTGCTCATGCAACAAATGAAACGACCATTGCGTCAGCACCCACGCATCAACCTGCGCTTAGATGCAATCGACAGCCTGTTGCAAAAGGACGACGACTCCTTAATCACAGGCTTACGTGAGAGCCTAAACGCCATCGGTGACGTTGAGCGTATCAGCAGTCGCATCGCCCTGATGAGCGCCAAACCACGTGACTTGCGTAAACTCGCCGACGGTATCGCCAGTAGCTCGCAGCTGACTGGCCTACTAACGAGCGCGGGTATTCGCCACGAACAGGCAGGACTACTGCCGATGCTGATGCAACAATTGCCTGAGCAGTTACCAACAGTGCAATCCGTCGCCGAGCTGATTGATCGCGCCATTATCGCCGATCCGCCAGCTCACATCCGCGACGGCGGCATGTTGGCAGCTGGTTACGACGATGAATTTGACCGCCTCACCCACTTACACGACAATATTCAGGTGACACTGGATAAGATGGTGGAAGATGCGCGTCAAGAAAACCAACTACCCAGTCTCAAAGTAGGCTTCAATAAAGTCAGCGGCTTTTATTTTGAGCTGCCCAAAGCACAGGCAAAAAATGCGCCTGCTCACTTTATCAGACGCCAAACCCTCAAGAGCAGCGAGCGATTCATCACCGATGAACTAAAACAGCTCGAAACCGAATACTTAAGCGCACAAACACTGGCTCTGACTCGTGAAAAACAGCTGTACCATGAACTCTTAACCATTCTAAATAGCCATTTAGCAGAGTTACAACAGCTGAGCGCTGCCATCGCTCAAATAGATGTATTAAGCAACTGGGCACAGCTGGCGCTGACGCATCACTGGCAACGTCCCGTCATGACCAATGACACAACGAATGAGCCAAATCAGCACGCAAAAAATGAGCGCATAGCGAGCAACAACCATTCTAGTATCGACATCCAACAAGGTCGTCATGCTGTGGTCGAAGCAGCGCTCAACACCAATAACAAAAAAGGTCATGCGGCAAGCGCCCACCATTTCGTCGCCAACGACTGTAAGCTGGGTAGTAGCAATGCTGACGCTTCAAATGATGCAAACGACGAAAGACTACTAATCATCACGGGGCCTAATATGGGTGGTAAATCCACCTACATGCGCCAGACAGCGTTGATCGTCCTACTCGCCCATTGCGGCAGTTTTGTCCCTGCGGCAAGCGCACACATCGGTGATATCGATCGTATCTTTACCCGTATTGGCTCGGCGGATGACCTTGCGGGTGGCAAATCCACCTTCATGGTGGAGATGATAGAAACTGCCAACATCCTCAATCAAGCGACCAGTAAATCACTGGTACTGATGGATGAAGTTGGACGCGGCACAGCCACTACCGACGGTCTGGCCATCGCTCACGCTTGCATCAACAGATTACTGGATATTGGCTGTTTGACATTGTTTGCCACCCATTACTTTGAGTTGACGCAATTGGCGCAGCATGCTGACAGTCATCACGCCAGTATTCGTAACGTCCATGTCGCCGCTAGTGAAATCGACGGGCAGTTACTATTGCTACATCAAATCAAGGACGGTGCTGCCAGCTCTAGCTTCGGTCTGCATGTGGCCAAGATGGCAGGCATACCCGCTTCCGTGTTGAATGATGCCAAGCGTTATTTAGCAGACAATCTAAGCACAGTGAATACAGACTGTCTCAGAACTGACAATGCAACTCCGCTTGATGACAAAAACGAATTAACTAAGTCACGAACTGATAAACGCGAAGAAAGTAACCATCAGACCCTAGAACAAACAATTTCAAAGGTTAATAATCAACCTCAAGAACATGCTAACATTTCACAACAAAATCATATATTTACAATAGAAAACGAGCTGGAGTCAATCAATCCTGACAACCTGACACCCAAACAAGCACATGATTTACTCTACCATCTCAAAGAAATCATCAGTCAGTAAAGGGAATTGTCAAATAGCCATAAAAGCGCTAAAATACGCTTTATTTTTCAGCTATTGTCTTATTTTTAGCGACTATATAGTCCGTTCAATATAATCAGTTGGATACAAGCAACCCTAGCCAAAGTACTACAAATCGTAGTCTCAGCAAGGCTGACACTTTATTCATTTTATATAGCATTAGCTATAGACCTCAATTAATAACAGGTAGACCTCAATATGACCTTTGTCGTTACAGATAACTGCATTCTTTGCAAATACACCGACTGTGTAGAAGTCTGCCCTGTGGACTGCTTTTATGAGGGACCAAACTTCCTCGTCATCGATCCTGATGAGTGCATCGACTGTGCGCTTTGCGAGCCTGAGTGTCCGGCCAATGCCATATTCTCAGAAGATGAGGTGCCCAAAGGGCAAGAGGAGTTTACCCAACTCAACGAAGATCTGGCACAAAAGTGGCCAAACATTACCGAGATGAAAGGACAAATGCCCGAAGCTGAAAAGTGGGATGGCGTAGAAGGTAAGATTCAGTATTTAGAGCAGTAGTCTATTATTCAGGCGACCTTATATTTTGTCCAATAATAAAAAAGGCTGTAGCGATTGCTACAGCCTTTTTTGTGGTGTGTCATCTGCAAATATCCTACACTTAATACAACACCATCATAAAACGACTATAGTTGAAATATTTCAACACCGCTACAAACTTGTCAGTGGCAATTGTTTCCAGCCTCTGCCTGTACAGGCACAGCCAGCAAGAAAAATGTGCACTAGTAGCGCGCGTGGTAGCGATATTGCTTTTCTCCGACTACCAAAATTGCCTGTAAGCTTTCCCAACTATTGATTTATTGATTATAAACGCTCGATAGAACGATACAGATATCTATCTAGTCTTGGCACATCATCCGTATGCAGTGGTTGGTCTTTGTTTAAAAACCCAGCCTGTGCCAACCGCTGACTGCCCGGACAGTCAAAGTTGCAGAGCATAATATTTTGCAAAGTATCACTGTCGTTTTTGGTCAAAATGTAAGCGGAGTCACCAAATACTTCGTACCAGTTTTTAAAAATTGTCTGGCTATAGCCATGCGCTGGATTCGGCATACCGATGACATTTGCCATAATGTGGTTGCTGTTGTCTTGGAACTGCGTGAGCGCCTCGACCGTATATAAGTTGCCCGCCACATGCCGACCTTGAAAGGCATCAATCAGCATAAAATCGTAGCGCGCGTCCCGATGACGAGTCAGATAGCCACGCGCATCATCACCGATGAACTCAATATTGGGTGCTATCGGTGCTTTTAAAAAATGCGCTTCGATGATTTCGGGTAAATCCTTGTCGATGTCGATGACCGTCAGTGCCATCTTTGGGTTATGATGCGCCACTTCGCTAGGCGTACCCATACCTGCCCCGCCCAAAAACACAAGGCTATCAGGGTTTAGATCATCGATCGCTTGTACAGTGATATTGCCATACCAATGGCAGTTTTTTTTAGGCAGATATATCCAGCAGCTACTGGTCGATTTTCCTGGTTTATCGGTGATGGTGACTGCCAAATTATCATCGATGACCACTTGGTTAATGAACCATGCCCCCGTCGCTGTCTGATACCCTGTATCGACTTTGTTTAAGATGATAAAAGCCGCTGTGACGACCACCGCTGATAATGCCAGCATGTGGTTGAGCGTCTGCATAGACTGGCTGCCGGGCTCGTCACTTGTCATGTGTTTGGCTAGCTTGGTACAGAGCCATGCGCTGATCGCAAGTGCCGCGATAAATAATGCCAAACTGCTCATCAGACCGATATAAGGCAATAGCACAATCGGTGTGAGCGTCGAACCAAGCACACTGCCGATCGTGGTCACCGCGACCATCATGCCAGCGTTTTTGCCCGCATCGACACCTTGATCATGACTATCTAGACGCTTATGCTTCAACGATAAAAACTGAGTGATGAGCGGAATCGCCGTGGAGCCAAAGGCAAGCCCTACCCCAAACAACAACCCCACACCGATAGCCGCTAAAATCGGACTGTCGGTACTGGCCGTCATCATCGCCAGCAGCGGCAACTGAATAATACAAGCGATGGCATGAGAAATGGCAGACAAGGACAAGACGTGTCCAGCCTTGAGTAGCGCCTGCTTTGGCGTGTCAATATCTTGCGACAATCGCCCACCATACCAGTAGCCGACAGCGATAGCGATCAGCACCATGGCGAGGATGACACCGGTGATAGAGATAGACGAGCCGATATAAGTGGCTGATATCCGAATGGCATAAATCTCGATACCGAGACCGGCAAACCCTTCGAGAAGCGCGATGACTAGACAGATACCCAGAACTTTCTTTTGCATAACCTCACTCATTATCATTACGACTATTGGTGTGATGAGTTTACACTATTCTGAGTTGAGTGAAATGATCGATGTGATTTGGATGCTTTATAGTTAAAATATTTCAAAGTCACTACAGTACCCTAAAATATATAACTATCTAAAGCCATACGCTAAGGGCGCAAATCAACGATATCGACGATACGATTGTCCGCACTATTGATCAACACCACCATGGTTTGCTCATAAGCGACGAGTGGTAGCCATGCTGTGGCTGACGGATATTGCTGTCGGATATCATCGACGTCGTCCTGTGAGTTGGTATAGTACAACTCGTCTAAACCTTTTGCATTGTCGTTGATGGTTTGCCATTGGTTCGCTAGCGGCTTGTATAAGTTGGGCTGCATACTCGGTGCGATACCCGTCTCCAACTCTGCAAACAGCCTCTCGTTTTTCTCCTCAGTATTTTCTACTGGCTTGACTGCCACCATTTTTGGTTGTCCCCAGCTTAATGTGTCATAGGGTGGCTCTGCTTCGTTTAAGCTAGAGTCAGGCACATTATTGGCTTGTACTACCTCAAAGCGTATCGTATCAAAGGCGATATAGACGGGTCGACTATCAGCGATGTTATAGATACCGTAGATGAACGCCGACAACTGTAGGACAATCACTACTGCCAAATCAAACTTTAACGATTTTTTGCCTTTTTTGGCGATGATGAGCGTGAGCAAAGGTCCGAGCACCGCATCGATAGCCAACATCATGATAAATATATGCGTCACGCCCACCGCTTTAGCCAACGGTGCAGGATGCCAGACCATAAATACAACATATAGGCTCACCATAGCGATCAACAGTGAAACGCCTAAATGATACACAAACGCTTTAAGTCGAAACTTCAATGAGGGATTTAACATAGTTGATTTTTGCGATATAAGTGATTTTACTTTGCAGGAAAATGATACATATTATAGCGGATATAACATGGCGACTGATACAAAAAAGCACTGATGACTTAGGGCGTGTCTTCGTTTTAAAGATGGCAATAAAAATGAGATAAATGGCAGCCAAACAAGGAAAATAGCGCAGATAGCCCAAATAACATCAAGATATTAGTCAGCTATTTGACGCTGTTTGGCAACATTTAGCCATTTTTATCCCATTTACATGACTATCGATTGAACTGAAGACACGCTCTAGCACAGGATATATCAGTTCTGACAGCTGGTAGGCAGCTTTTCTATGCCTACCGTACCGCTACAGCGCCATTGAATAAGATTTTGACTGTTGTTGGTATTTATCTCAGGTGTCATGACCAGTGTATTGCCCGCGATATTACCTGCGTCAAAAGTCACCGTAATCACGCCAGTGTTTGCGGCGACACTGACACCATTAGTCGCTACATATTTACCATCTAGCGCATTTGCCTGGCGACCAATATACCCTGTGACTGCGACAGCATCGGCATCAGGAAATACTTTGTTTTCAAACACCCAAATGGCTACTTCACTACGTAATCCATCTGATGCTACAAGACCCTCGACCACCTGTGCACGTCCCACATAGTTCATGTAGTTAGGAATAGCAATCGCAGCAAGGATACCAATGACGGCGATGACGATCATAAGTTCTACTAAAGTAAAGCCCGTAACTTGCTTCATAGTCGTTCCTTTATTTTTAGACACTCATGTATCCGTAAACCTGTGTCAGTCATACATTCAATAGTCGCCACATTATTAAAGTCAGAAATATTAAAACCAGCTGCACCAAACTCTGTCGGAAAAAAAAGCCCCAGCGAAATCGCTAGGGCTTTTCATACTTATCGTACTAGAGCTGTGTCACAGACTAGCAGATAGGACTAGCAGATAGGACTAGCTATTACTGGCAGCTAGTTGGAAGACGTTGATCAGCAATTGCTGCAGCTGCACCACTGCTAGCAGTATCACCAGAACAAGTCCACTGTGAAATTTGACCATTATTTGCATTCAACGTTGGTGTGAGAGCCATACCAGTTCCGTTATTAGTACCCGCATTAAACGCTATACCAATAACACCACCATCGTTCAAAGATACTCCGGTTGGTGCGAAGTACTTACCGTCCAAAGCAGCTGCTTGAGCAGCTAGAGATTCTGCACTACCGCCTACTGCCAAATCCGCTGTAGCAGGTAAGGCACCTGTATCGGCAGCAAATACACCTACATCAGATTGTAAACCAGCAGTCGCTTTAAAACCTTCACTCGCTTGTGCACGAGCGGTGTAGTCTTGATAAGCAGGGATAGCGATCGCAGCTAGGATACCGATAATAGCGATAACGATCATTAGTTCGATTAGGGTAAAACCTTTTTGAGTGTTCATAAGAGCTCCTTTGGGGTAGTCAGAAGATAAAAAGTATTTGGCTTAATCTTCAATATGTATTTGCAATGAATAGCATCTTCAATTATTAGTAATCAATGCATTCTATATATTAGATATTGCACCTGACATGCCAACATGTCTTTGCTTAACGACCTAATCCGATGAACGGTATGATTCGAGGTACGAACGTAGTCATAAATATTATCTCAACAAAAATATAAACATATATACAGTTTTTAGTCATATAACTGACAAAAACTGTCAGCTTGACCACTGTATGTGACAATTTATATACAGTACTGACACTTTTTGTCAAAATTGCCAGCATCTACCATGACGTAAAATGTCAAACTGACAATATTCGTCACTTTACATATATTATCCATCGCTCAATGTTATTCATCCTTAGTACCACTTATCAGTACCTCTTATCAACGCAACTCATTTTTTTGGTTTTTGCACTTAATTGCCACGACATGCACCTATGATCAGTCCAAAAATGATGAGCAGCCCACCGTCCGTGAGACCAACTTAGAAGTATAGTACGAGATAACACGTTGCCAAACAAAAAAAGCAGGTTAATATCGGAGTATTAACCTGCTTTTTGATGATGTTGGTGGCTTTATAATTTCGCCGCTGTTTTAACGATGCTTTCCTGCACCTGCTCTTATTTATCAATGTTAAACAGCT
>NZ_JAKDUI010000053.1 GCF_030457785.1 Psychrobacter sp.
TTCTTTAGGGTAGTATAGCCTCTTATGCGCTGTCCAGTTTTATTATGCCACTACAATCAGATTCACCGACTATTGCACTGGTATTAGGCGGTGGTGGTGCTAAAGGCTTTTCTCATATAGGCGTCATTAAAGTATTAGAAGAAAACGACATCATACCAAACTTGGTCGTTGGCACCAGCATTGGTAGCTTGGTTGGCAGTCTATACGCCAGTGGTTACACGCCAGCACAACTCGAACAACTGGCGCTGACGACTAGCGACAGCGAATTGACAGATTTTGTCTTATCCAATCAAGGTTTTATCGAGGGTCTTAAACTCAAAAGCTTTATCAATACGAAGGTCGGTGAGCGTAACATAGAAGACTTCCCGATTCAGTTTGCAGCAGTGGCAGCAGAAAAAAACACATTACAAAAAGCCGTCTTTACCACTGGCAATTCAGGGCTTGCTGTACAGGCATCCTCTAGTGTGCCCAATATTTTTATCGCCCCGCGCATCCCTGAAAAAGTCGGTAAAAAATATATCGATGGTGGCGTGGTCAGCTTGGTACCTGTCGATAGCGCACGTGACTTGGGCGCCGATATCATCATCGCCGTCGACGTAATGGCTGCCAATCCTGCCAATCTTGATAGTAACGCTACTGCGATCAATCCACCACCGTCTCTCAATTCATTAAGCAGATTTTGGGCTTTTCTAGAAAATACGATTGCCGCCCAGCCAAACTCCAACCGTTACTCATCAATGCGCCTTGAGCGCGATCGTGCTGATATCGTTATCACCCCAAATGTCAGTCATATCAGCTCAATCGATACCAGTCAGCGTCGGGTATTGATCGCCGCTGGCGCACATGCGATCACCCCACAGATTAACGCCATAAAACAGCTGATTGAAGACAGATCTCATAGTAAACATGCCACACCATAGCAATACTTGCACCACCTAAGTTTAAAACTCTCTATGATAGGTCGTTATGATTTGCTGTTATTTTATATAGCAGCGTTACCGATATAAAAAAGCACCGCAATCATCAATTACAGTGCTTACTTATTGCTTAATACGTATTTAATATAGTGAGCATTAAGTACACATGTGTAGATCATGTCTGATATGCCACTATTTAACCTTTGCTCGGTATTTCACGGCAACTGTGTCGTTTAAACCCACACCTTCTAGATCCCATCGCACCGCTTTATAGTGCTCAAGACCGATTTCTTGCAGCTGACCATCGACTCTTGTACGTAGTGGCATACGTGTGAAGTTTTGCCCATCGACACTGCCGTATGGAAAATCAGGTGCTACTGTCTCCAGCAAATCCACCTCATCAGGAATGCTCATTGTAACCGTCATTTTACGCACTCGATCAGCATTGGTGTTGGTAAAATGCCCTTGATACTCCACAACATTACCTGGCTGCAAGCGGGTGTTGGCATTGACTGGAACTAACGTTTCTTGACCAGCAGCATCAACATTCACTAAAGACGCTGTGATTTTACTATTGACTGCTTGAGCGCTTGAATTGCCAGTGGCGTTTGCTTGCACGGCGGCTGAGTTACCCACTGCCTGCTCTGGGGTCGGCAGCATAGCTGAGGCTTGAGTCACCACCATCGCACCGATAAGCGTACCGGCAACAACGTGAAACAAGCGATGTCCGCTCCAAGCGCTAAATGGACTGGCAAATTGGTTACTTTTTTTCATGATTTTCATTTTCCCTAGTTAATATATCGGTAAAACGCAGCTATAAAACCTAACTGTTTGTCATTATTATTTTCAATCTTTGTTCACTGGCGATAACACAACAATATCTAGCATAACAAAAAGCCTTTAGAGCTATATTAACCCAGTGTTGAGGTTGTGTATATCCATCAGCCACCACGATTGACTCATACTACTGAAATAAAGATAGCTCATAACGGTGTTTTTTGCTATGGTGATTCTTTAGTGACAGGCTTTTTTGCCACACCCTTTTCTTCTTCTGACGACTATTGTTCCCATTATGACTACTAGCGCTATGCCCCAAATCAACCCTGAATACGTTCACTGGTTCCGTAACTCTGCTCCCTACATAAATACCCATCGCGGCAAAACGTTCGTGATTATGTTTGGTGGTGAGGCGGTCAACCACGAAAACTTTAGCACCCTTATTCATGACTTTGCCTTGCTACATAGCTTGGGTATCAAATTAGTACTCGTTCATGGCGCGCGACCGCAAATCGAAAAGAACTTAGAAGCTGCTGATATCACTTCTCCATTACATCAAGATATCCGCGTGACACCGCGAGTAGCGATGCCTACGATACTACAATCAGTCGGCGCCATTCGCTTACAGATTGAAGCGCAACTGTCGATGGGATTAACCAATTCGCCTATGTATGGATCTCGCATCGATGCGATTTCAGGTAATTTTGTCACCGCACGTCCCTATGGCGTCCGTGATGGTGTCGATTATCAGATGACCGGAGAAGTGCGATCTATCGATGTAGATGCTATTAAAAACAACCTATTACACGAGCACATCGTCATCTTAGGCTCAATGGGTTACTCAGCGACAGGAGAGGTATTTAATTTACTGGCAGAAGATGTTGCTCTTAATGCAGCCGTCGCTCTTGGTGCTGATAAGCTGATACTTTTAGGTGAAGAAACTGGTATCAATGACAATGGTCGCTTGCTACGTGAGATGATTCCAAATGAAGTTGATCGTTTTTTACGAGATCGTGATTTAAACTGCGAGATCAACTACTTCCTAAACTGTGCAGGCAATGCCTGTCGTCAGGGCGTTCATCGCACTCATATCATATCCTACGCCAAAAACGGTGCGCTACTTGAGGAGCTATTTACCCGTGATGGTTCTGGCACTCTAATCAGCCACGACCCTTACGAAGAGATTCGTCATGCCAATATTGACGACGTCGTTGGGTTACTGGAGCTATTAACACCTCTTGAAGAACAAGGTATCTTGGTAGCACGCTCACGCGAACATCTCGAGCAGGAAATTGAAAGCTATAGTGTGATTGAACGTGATGGGATGATTTTAGGCTGTGCCGCCTTGCATCCATTAGATGATGACTCAGCAGAAGTCGCTTGTGTCGCAGTACATTCTGAATACCGCAATGGTAGCCGCGGTAATGACTTACTAGCATTTGTAGAACAACAAGCACGTAGCCACGGCTTGCATAAGCTATTTGTATTGACAACCCGAACCGCGCATTGGTTTGTAGAGCATGGTTTTTCTGAGGTAGATGCCGATACATTACCAGCTGCACGCCGTGAAAAATACAATAACGATCGCAACTCTAAAGTCTTTCAAAAGTTGCTATAAAAGGTGCTACAGAAGCAGAAACGCCCTACTTTATACCCTTGAGTATTTTCCATTGAAGGATGTATTTTCAAGACATATTCTTCGATACATAAAAAACAGCCCTTGTCATAGTGATAAGGGCTGTTTTTCGTACTATTTGAACATCAGTAAAATATTATTTTACTGACAACAGTTCGACAGTAAAGATTAGGGTGCTGTTAGGCTCAATACCTGCGTTGCCAGCTTCACCATAAGCAATATCTGATGGGATATAAAGCTCGTACTTGCTACCTTCGCTCATCAGCTGTAGTCCTTCAGTCCAGCCAGGGATGACTTGGTTCAGTGGGAACTCAATCGGCTCGCCACGCTCATATGAGCTATCAAATACAGTACCGTCGATCAGTTTGCCTTCATAATGCACTTCGACCGTATCGCTTTCTGACGGTGAAGCACCAGAACCTTCTTCTATTACTTTATACTGTAATCCAGAAGCTGTCTCTTGCACGCCTTCTTTCGTCGCATTTTCTTCTAAGAATGCAGCACCTGCCTCCTGGTTCTCAGCAGCAGCGCTTTCCATTTCTTCAAGCATTCTCTCTTCTTGCTCTTCTTGATAGTCCATCAATACTTGCTGCATTTGCTCTTCCGTCAACGCAGATTCACTACCTTCGTAACCGTCACGAAAGCCCTGCTCAAAAGTATCAAGATCTAAATCAACGACCGCCTCTTTATTACCTTCAGCCATCATATAACCCAAACTATAGCCTACTTTTTCATTGGCAGGACTCTGCTCAGTGATTGAAACGCTGGGGTTTGCATTTTCTTGATTACCGTTGTTTGTGCTACAGCCTGTAATTAACAACATTGCGCCAGCGAGTGCACTAACGCTCAAAGTGGTCATTTTTTTCATAGAGTACTCTTTAAATTGTATGAATAATGGTGAGATACGTCACATGCTCGTATCATAGCAAATCTTAATTTTGCTAACCATCTTTCAAATAAAATTATTGGGCTAGTGTATAGTCTGTGTTAATATTTCCCATCATAATAACAACTTATCACAGAAATATAGTAACACGTTAAGTATTCTGTCTTTAAATCATCCACGACATCAGCTAAGCTATATTCGTTAAAGTGATATATAAATAAACAACCTAACTGGGACACTGGTGAATATCATGAGCACTCGAACGTTTATGGTAATACCGTGAATGTTCAACAGACGCGTGTTTTTCTCTAAACACTAATGGTCATCAATGATAGTATCTCAACGTAGCTTAAATTAAAAATACAGTTTACAACACCATCCTATATTTGTTTGGCTAGTTCATACTGGCAACATTGTTTTGTATTGTGCTGCTCGTATAGGGTGATTAAAGGAGGATAAGATGGATTCAACATTCGCAAGTTTCAACGGGTACCTTAGTGGGCCTATCGGCTCCATTATTGGTGCTATTTTAATATTCGTTATTGGCTGGTTGGTAGCACTCGGTGTTGCCGCTCTAATACGCAGTGTGCTATCAAAAGTTAACCTGAACCAACGCATGAACTCTTCAACTGGTAAAACCTACGATTTGGAGGGTATTCTCTCTAAGATTGTGTTTTGGTTTATCTTTATCATCGCGATTTCTGGGGCGCTAAATCAATTGAATTTAAACTCAATTTCTACACCGTTTGCAAATATGGTCAATCAAGTATTAGCGTTTATTCCTAATCTGATCGGCGCGATTGCAGTTGGTGTGATTGGTTGGGTTGTAGCCACTGTCGCACGTACAGCTATCAGTGCAGCACTATCCAAGACGTCTATGGATGAGCGTTTGAGTGCTCAAGCCGGTGTGAAGCCGATGAGCAACACAATTTCTGATATGGTTTACTGGTTCATTCTATTGATTGTTTTGACTATGGTACTTGGGCAGTTAGAGCTTGACGGTCTGTTTGCCCCACTGACTAACATGGTCGATAAGATTTTTGGCTTTGTTCCAAACATCTTGATGGCTGGTGTTGTATTCTTCGTTGGCTTCATCTTGGCCAAAGTCATTCGTGGCATCGTTACCAACCTTGTTTCTACATTTAATGTACAAGGTCTTGCGTCAAAAGCAGGCTTAAGCGAACAAAACAGTCTACCTAACATCGCTGGTTCAGTAGCATTCTTAGTTGTGATCATTCCAACAACTATCGCTGCACTTAATGCCCTAAAAATCGACGTGATCGCCCGTCCTGCGACGAACATGTTGAACAAAATCATGGAAGCATTGCCAAACGTCTTTATGGCAGCGGCAATCTTAGTGGTGACGTTCTATGTCGTACGCATGATTGCAAATGTTATTAAAGGCTTGATCGAAAGCACTGAAATCAACCAACTGCCTTCGAAAGTTGGTCTGCAAGACACTTTGGGTGACAAAAAGATCTCTGATCTCGTTGGTTATGCAATCATCTTCTTTGCCATGTTGTTTGCTTCTATCGCTGCCGCTGATCTACTAGGTTTTGAGCCTATCTCAGCTATCATCACGATGTTTATCTCTTTCGGTGCCAACATCATCTTGGGCGCGATCATCCTATTCATCGGCTTCTGGTTAGCCAGCATCATTGCAGGTGTTGTTGAGCGTTCTGAGCAAGGCTCACAGTTCTTAGCAAACATCGTACGTGTACTCATCATGGGCCTAGTACTTGCCATGGGTCTAAAAGCGATGGGTATCGCGGATTCTATTGTTAATCTGGCATTTGGTCTAACATTGGGTTCTGTTGCAGTTGCATTTGCACTATCGTTTGGTCTTGGTGGTCAAGAAGCAGCAGCACGTCTCCTACGCAAAATGCAAGATAAGATGGACGTTGAAGCTAAAACAAAACCTACACATCAGCCAAGCGCACCAGTTCAGGATACAGTAACTGATCCAGTCGCTACTGACAAAGGCCTATTGTCTGACGATGGTCTAAATAACGACATCAACAAATAAGCACATAAGCAGATTTAATTTTTAGAAAAAAAAGACAGCCTAGGCTGTCTTTTTTGTTGAGTATAGATAAGTATAGTGAGTTGGACGTAGGTCGTGATTCATTTGATTGGGAGTCAACTCTGATCACGCATAAAACTGCTACAGGCAACAATGAGCGCTGTTAAGCCGTCAGCTATCAGACCGTAAAGACAGTGCCGACTTTATGCTTTATTTTTACGCGTAGGTATGGATAGATTGCGAGAGACTTTCGGCCATGCCTGCGACTGATGACCAGCATCAGTTATTTGGCTTGCTGTCTCTTTCTTCGAGACTGCTTGTTCTTTTTTTTCCTGCTCAACCTGCTGTCTAGCGTTTTGCTGTTTGAGCTGCTGTATTTTCTTGGTCAGCTGTCTTTCACGCTGGGTCATCGTATGAACTGGCTGAATCCATAGATCGAGATCAATGAAGGTGGCCTCATTGTCGCTAATGAACTCAATACCTAATACGATGACATAATGAAGCTCAACTATCGGTAGGCGCGTTGCTACTGCCAATACGAGAGGCGGGTATCTAGCGGCACTTCGTCTGACTCGTCTTTTGAGTCTTCCTCGTCATCTCTAGACAGCTTTTCGCTATGCATCTCTATCATTTGATTACTCAGCTGCGACCAGAGAGTGGCTGCTTGTTCCATGTGCTGCTGGTACATCTGGGCCGTTCTACTTTGGTTTTTATGAGCGAGCGTCATCGCTACCAGAGCCGCACTTGGCTTACTCTGAATACCCAGTTTGATGAGTTCATTATCAACCTTGATCGCCGTTTCAAACCATGACGGACTTTGCAAAAATTGACTGACCAATGCTGTTTCTGACTCAAAAGCAGGCACGTTGTCGTGTTCCGATTGCTGCAGCTGTTCTAAATGATAGAGCAAAAATCGCCACAGGTCACATGGCGTCTGCAACGCTGTTAATATCGTTTGCCAGTCATGCCAACTAAAAACTTGAAGCTTTTGTAGACAGTCACTCATATCTACAATTAAATCTTCCATAAAATAGCTGGCACCAAAACTGTGAGTTAAGCGCTTTATTCTGCCATTCGGTTGATTATTTCCTTCAGTTTTACTGATGGCTTGTTTGTCGTCACAGAATTGAATATCTAAAACTAAAACATCTTGACCATCTTTTTCATAACTACTGTTTTGAGAGAGCAATGTTCTATGCCATTCCAACAATGTTCATTATTACCATTGCTTAGCAGTGATAAATTAAACTACATAAGCACTCATGGACACAGTCGCTTTCAAAGCAATGAATTGTTATTATGATATCAAAGCAACATCACTTATGCGTACGTTTATAGCTGATCACCCTATAATCCATACGCAACCTTATTTATCAGATATACCCAATATAACCTTTTTAATGACTGACTTATAATAATAAGGATTGAACGCCATGAAACGCTTTAAAGAAAAACCCGTAATCGTTACAGGTGCAGGCTCAGGTATCGGTCGTGCTACCGCCATCCGCTTTGCTGAAGAGGGTGCGCGCGTAGTATTGGTAGGACGCACAGCCGAGACGCTGGAAGAAACTGCGAAGGAATTTCCCCAGGACCGTACTTGGATTCATACCGATAACTCCCTAGCGATTACTTGTGATATTAGCGTCAAAAGCCAAGTGCAGGCGATGATTGAACAAGCAATAGAAAAATTTGAAAATATCGATATTTTGGTGAATAACGCTGGCAAGGCGATGCAAGGGAAAATCACTGACCTTTCGGCGGAGGACTGGACGTCAGCCATTGATGTAAACTTAAACGGCACTTTTTATGTGTCTCAAGCAGTAATGCCACATCTAATCGCCACCAAAGGTAGCATTATCAACGTCTCATCACTTTCTGGTATGGGCGGTGACTGGAATATGGCCGCGTACAATGCCGCTAAAGCAGGCGTCACTAACTTAACACGTACACTCGCCTTAGATCACGGACCTGACGGCGTTCGCGTCAATGCAGTCAACCCAAGCGTCACCAAGACCGCCATGAGTAGCGCCATTCAAGATAATGATAATAAAACAGATAAGTTTTTAGCCCGCTGCCCACTCGGCCGTTTGGCAACACCAGAAGATATTGCTGCAGCGATTACTTTTTTAGCAAGTGATGACGCTGCTATGATTACTGGGGTCAATCTGCCTGTCGATGGTGGCGTCAGCGCCTCCAACGGTCAGCCACAGTTCTAAGTGGTGCTAAAACCAGTGGAGCTGGCTTTTATATAAGAAATAGTATAATTAATATCGGAACATTAGCGCGAAGCTGTTTGACGATGTTTCGCCCAGTTAAATGACTGTTGACTCAATTCGATAAGCGCCCTAAAAAAACAAGGCCCCAGATATCTTAATATCAGGGGCTTTTCAGTCATAAAATACGGGAGATTGAGAAGGCAACCCCTTCAATCAGGCGAATTGTTGATATCCTGCAGAGGCTGTGACAAGCGCTCCGGATGTTTTGGTATAACACCTTTGTATTGGGCATATATTTTTGGTAAATCTGCCTCGATATCGCCACTAGGATATACTGGTGACAGGAATCGTATTTCTTTGGTATTGTAATCCATGGCTACTGGCAAAATAGGCACACCGGCACCCACTGCTAAGTAATAAAATCCAGATTTCCACGTTTCGGTATATTGACGTGTACCTTCTGGCGCCAAGCCCAAAAATAGCGGCTTGCCTGTTTTAAATTTATCAATACTCGCTTGCAACACCGAGCCTTTTTTACCACGGTCAATCGGGACAATGCCGATCCAGTGTAATAATTGAGCGAACACAGGTATTTTAAACAACGTGTGTTTACCCATGATGCTGATTTTTAAATCTAGCGCAAACAAACTCGGTATCGCAAAGACGCCATCTATATTCGAAGTGTGTGGCAAAGCTAAGACCACCGCCTGTGGGATATTCGGCACTTCGCCAACAGTGCGCCAGCCTGAAGCCTTCAATAGCGCCGAGGCAATCACTGGTGCCACCTTAGCACCTCGTTTTGGCACCAAATCACCCAGCTGTTTTCTCTTAAGTTTTGGTAATACTTGAGAGCGTGCAGGCTTAGTATCAGTTGGCTTTGTACGGTTAATCAGCTTGAATGTCATGACGAGACCAGATAACAGAAGATATTTGTATCATAACATTAAGCTCTTGCTACTAGATTTAATTTTATGAACTTTTATCGCGTTATAACTTACTCATTTATGAACTTACCACATTTTCACGTTTGGTTTTTTCAGAAAACAACTCACATTCATGCCTATAACGAAGCTCAACGCGTTTGAAATCACCAATTATGGTATGTCCGCTAAATTACCTTTGTTTTCCAGCCACGACTTACGATCAGCCGCCCGCTTTTTAGCCAGTAACATATCCATCACACTATTGGTCAGCATCATGTCGTCCATGTCTAACTGTACCAATCGCCGTGTATCACTGTTCATAGTCGTTTCACGCAGCTGCTCAGCACTCATCTCACCCAAGCCTTTGAAGCGAGTGATTTGCGCTTTCTTATTCCCTGGCACCTTGGCCAAGATATGCTCAAACTCGGCTTCATCTAGCGCATAATGCACTTCTTTTCCCACATCGATACGGTACAACGGCGGCATCGCTACAAATAAATGCCCCGCTTCTACCAATGCTGGGAAATGTTTGACAAACAAGGCGCAGATTAGCGTGGCGATATGCAGACCATCAGAGTCAGCATCGGCCAAAATACATATCTTGTCATAACGCAACTCAGACAAATCATCTGAAGCAGGATCAACACCGATAGCAATGGCAATGTCATGAATCTCTTGGCTCGAAAGCACCGTATCTGACGACACTTCCCAAGTATTTAGAATCTTACCGCGCAGCGGCAGTATCGCCTGATAATGACGATCTCTTGCTTGCTTGGCGCTACCACCTGCAGAGTCGCCCTCTACTAAAAACAACTCAGCACCATCACGTAAATCCCCACGACAATCAGCCAGTTTTCCAGGTAAAGCAGGACCTTGCGTGATTTTTTTACGTGCGACTTTTTTTGCAGACTTCAAACGACGACCAGCCTTATTGATGGCCAACTCTGCAATTTGAGTACCCATCTCAGCGTGCTGATTTAGCCACAAGCTAAACGCATCCTTGGCTAGCGTTTGTACTGCACCAGCGGCCTCACGGCTAGATAGACGCTCTTTTGTTTGTCCTGAGAACTGCGGCTCAGAAAACTTCAGCGATAAGATATAATTAACCCCATCCCACACATCTTCTGCGGTCAGTTTGACGTTACGTGGCAGTAAATTATGGATATCACAAAACTCACGTAGCGCCTCTAAAATACCAGTACGCAACCCGTTGACATGGGTGCCACCTTGCGCTGTTGGGATTAGGTTCACATAACTCTCTTGGATGGGTGTGCCGCCATCTGGCAACCAAGATAGCGCGAAGGTAATACCAGCACGCTCACCCTTCTGAGCATCATGATGATAATAAAATGGTGCTTCAGGTAAAGTTTCAAGACCATCCAGCTGCTCGCTTAGGTACTCAACAACACCATCAGTGAATTGCCATACGATTTTTTCATCATTGATATCATCAATAAAATGAATCGTCAGCCCTGCTGCCAAAACAGCTTTCGCCTTTAAGTTGTGTTTGAGCTGCTTCACATTGAACTTGGGTGTATCAAAGAAACTACCATCTGCCCAAAAATGCACTTTGGTGCCACGTTTACGCTTGTTTGAACTGACCGCTTCGGTCAATGACGTCACTGGCGCACCATTTTCAAACGCCATCGCAAACTGTGTGCTATCACGCCACACAGTCACCTCAACACGGGTTGATAGTGCATTGACGACAGAGATACCGACACCATGCAAACCGCCTGAGACTTCATAATTAGAGGTCGAAAACTTGCCACCAGCATGCAGCCGAGTCAAGATCAGCTCAATTCCTGACTGACCAAACTCAGGATGAATATCGGTAGGCATACCACGACCATCATCTTCAACTGATAGCGAGCCATCACCATGTAGCTGGACTTTGATCGTCTTCGCATATCCAGCCAACGCTTCATCGACTGAGTTGTCGATGACTTCCTGGGCCAAATGGTTAGGGCGTGTGGTATCGGTATACATACCAGGGCGACGACGCACTGGCTCAAGCCCTTCTAAAACTTCTAACGATTGCGCATTATATTGACTCACAAATGCATCCTTAACGATTCATGTTCGATTAACTCTATCAAACCATTATAACGAAAAACAGCGACGTTAAGGTCATTACTCAGTCGCTTACGTCAGATAATGTCGTCTATTTAGGTTTCTTGCTGTGCATTTTATTTTGTATTTATAACAACTGCTCCAACATCTTGATAACCATCGGTAACTGATCTTCAAAATCACTAAATCGATGGTCACCACCAGCTTGTACTACCACCTTTGCATTCTGAGACTGATAAAAACCTTTAGACAGCTCAGCATCCAACAACTCATCGCCTTCCTTAATCAAAACGGCAACTTTACCAGGATAATGAATCGCTGATAATGGGTGCTCAGCAAACCAAGTCAAATCTGCATTGGTGATATCCCAACCGCCAGCTGTTGAGTGGATAATCTGACTGGCCGCAGACTTATCAGTGCTACCGTTATGTAGCCCCGCATCCTTAGTAAATCGTTGCAAGGTAATATGTGGCTGCGTACTAGGGTTCAGGAGTAGCACTGGGCAGCCTGTACGATTACTAACAATGCTAGAAAAATAACCACCTAATGAACTGCCTACCAGTACCGTCCTTGAAGTGTTACTCTGCTCCCCTTTAATATCTTCATAATTCAAACGATCGATTAACGACAGTATGTGCTCAAAAACCTGCTCGGGCTTTTGATTCAAATCAGGGCGCAATACCTTAATATCAGAATGATGCTGACGACAATAATTTTCTAATAATCTGCCTTTAGTAGAGTTAGCATCGCTGTCCAACCCATGAATATAAATAATGTTCACGTATCGTCTCACTTATTAATTTTGTTATGATTGCTTTTTATCAAAAAAAACCAAGCATAGCACTGCAGCAATCAAAACAGTAACACTAAAATGGCACACTATTATTCAGTATTTGCGACATAATGGTGTTTAATAGCGAGCAGACTTGGATGAAAGGGATAATACAGCGATGGAGCAGCCATGAATCAACAGTTTGAACTGTTCGAAATTGCCAATCCATGTATTGGTGTTTGCCAAAGCAATAAAAAAGGCTATTGCTTTGGCTGCTTGCGCAGTCGTCCTGAGCGTCAGCTATGGCATGATATGACCACAGAGCAGCGTCGTGAGGTACTGCGGTTAGTCTCTGGACGTAAGACGCGAATTGAACAGATGAAAAAACGCAAAAGTGAGCAATTAGGCTTTGATTTTGAGGAAACGGTTGAGGCTGGGGAGTTGTTTTGAGAAATATGGGAGCCCATCCCGAATTCTGTGTAACTGCCATTTAGATTAAATGCTTACTAATACGGTCATCAAACATAATCATAAAGCGATTCAAAGCAGACGTCCAGTTACGAATGGGCATCGACCACTTTTTAGAGGCCTGCTGGGTTGCCAGATATACTACCTTGAATGCTGCCTGATCAGAGGGGAATACTTTACGCTTATTCACCGCTGTCCGAATCACACTGTTTA
>NZ_JAKDUI010000054.1 GCF_030457785.1 Psychrobacter sp.
AAAAAGTTGGGATTATCCTCACTATTGATACGTTCAATCATTGTCTTATAAGCAACATCATTAATAATGGTACTTAATTTAGACTTTATACATTTTAGCTCATACTGCTCACTACAGTTTGCGCAATAAAAGTCCGCAACTGGTTTACCGTTCGCGAATGCTGATAATGGTTGGGTATTACAGCTGGGGCAATAGCTGTTAGTTGCAACCCAGTTTTCACTTAACACTCGAATTATTTGGCTCGGTGATTTGTAGTTTTTGGCAAGACTTTGATTAAAATGTAGGTTCATAAGATATTTTTATTGTTAATAGATAAGCTTGAAATATTGAAAAAAAGGTAGGAGTATTAAGCTATATAAATGAGATTCAGCACCAAGATAATTCATAAGCTAAGCAAATACCATTGAAAATCGCACGGTTCAGTGCTAAATTCTAGCAAACATCTGCCCCGCGAGTTGCCATGAGCAAGCCTACGTCTGAAACGCCTCCTGAACATCCTAATGATAAGCCATCGAACGAGCAAGACAGCACCGTTCAGGACAGCACCGTTCAAGATAGCGGCGCTGAAGAGCCTACCGACACCACACGAGCGGATTCATCGCCCGCAGATGATGCTGTGGAAGAAAAGCCTGCGACCAATGTCTCTCTCATTAGTGGAGAGAGTAAACCGCGTAAATACAAAGTAGATAACCAATCGTTCTTTATGCAGCGTGGATATCAGGTATTGCTGGTGCTTGGGCTGATTGCTGCGTTTTTATTGGTCATGGTTTATCAGACACTGTTCGGACGTATTGAGCAGCCGCAGCAGATGGTCACGATTGATCAGGGGCAGACTTATTACGGCTTACTGCCGCAATGGCAGCAGCAGATTCCGCTATTTTCTTCTAGTGTCGCCAAGCTCTACATCCAGTCGAAAGTCGATGAGCCGTTGCATGCGGGTACATATCAATTGCCTGAAAACCCAACCATCGCTGAAGCGTTACAAGTGTTAGAGCAAGGCGCAGAAGCGGCCATGGTACAAGTGCAGATTATCGAAGGTAAAACCGCCAAAGATCTCTATCAGACCCTGCGTGACAACGAAAACATCACTAAGGAAGTGCTGATCGAAGGCAGTGACAATACCAGTATTGCTCAGGAGTTGGACTTGGTGAGTATCTTGCCAGATGGGGTCGTCAGCAGTGAAGATCCTATCGTCAATCATAACCTCGAAGGTTGGTTTGCGCCTGATACTTACTATTATGGGGAGGGGGCAACTGACAGGCAGATTTTGACTGACTTATATCAGCGTCAGCAGCAGGCGCTTACTGATGCGTGGGAAAGCCGTGCGCCTGACTTGCCTTATGCGACGCCTTATGAAGCGCTAGTAATGGCATCTATCATCGAAAAAGAAACCGGTATCGCTGAAGAGCGTGCGCTGGTGTCAGCGGTGTTCAGAAACCGCATGAATCAAAGCATGCGCATGCAGACAGATCCGACCATCATTTATGGCATGGGCGATCGCTATGATGGTGATATTCGCCGCCGAGATATTGATGAAAAGACGTCTTACAATACCTATCAAATCGATGGTCTACCACCAACGCCAATTGCCCTGCCATCAGCTGCATCTATCGAAGCGACCTTGCATCCAGCTGATAGCGAGGCACTCTATTTTGTGGCAACTGGTAATGGTGGGCACAAATTCAGCAATAGCTTGTCTGAGCACAATCAGGCGGTACGGGAGTACCTGAGTGTCATGCGTGAAAACAGAACAGAGACCGCTGAGTAGTCACGTTATCCTTCTTTCTTCAAAAACCATCGATGAATGGGTGTTGTGCTATTGCATAACGCTCATTCATGATAATGCTTACTCATGACATAAGGTCGTATGATGTCGCCATCTGTTGTATCGAAAAATAATACTTTTATCCACCCTGCTGCGCCCAATCAAGGGCGCTTTATTAGCTTTGAGGGAACGGAAGGTGTGGGTAAAACCACGGCCATTGAGCAGCTATGTGCCCGTTTGCAGGAGCAAGGCATTGAGTATATACGGACGCGTGAGCCTGGTGGTAGTACGTTCGCTGAGCGTTTGCGTAGTATATTATTGGACCCAGCCACAGAGATAAACGATGATACTGAGCTGCTACTATTATTTGCGGCACGCTGCGATCATATGCAGCAACTGATTTTGCCAGCGCTGCAAGCGGGTACATGGGTAGTATGTGACCGTTTTACTGACTCAACCATTGCTTATCAAGGGTTTGGACGTGCTCATGGTGATGAAGCAGTGCGTGCCAAAATTGAATTGCTAATTGAGCAGTTTGTGCCACAGTTACCTGAGCTGACTCTATGGTTAGACTTACCAGTGTCAGAAGGGATAGCACGTGCCAACAAGCGTAGCGCTGCTGACCGTTTTGAGCAGCAAGCGATGGATTTTTTCACTTGGGTGCATCGAGGATTTAGCGCCCTTGCAGATCAGCATCCTGAGCGGATACAGCGTATAGAT
The DNA here is from genome assembly GCF_030457785.1 of Psychrobacter sp. Classification (GTDB taxonomy): domain Bacteria; phylum Pseudomonadota; class Gammaproteobacteria; order Pseudomonadales; family Moraxellaceae; genus Psychrobacter. The sequence continues at coordinate 2,486 of NZ_JAKDUI010000054.1, forward strand.
GCTGCTGGTACGGCGGATGAGGTCGGCACACGGGTATGGCAGACGGTAATAGAAAAATTGCAGATCGCAGCTAATTGATTAATTGACTGTGTTTGCTATTTCTACTGGACCATTTGAGTGCTTGATTTTACGAAACGGGTAAGTAGTTAAGGTGTTGGTCATTTATGACGTAGCCTAGACGTAGCCTAAATGCACTCCTTCGAGCTAGGATAAAGCGCGATAGTATAAGAAAAAAAGCCCCAACATTGCGTTGGGGCTTTTCCGTTTCTGATCCGTTTTTGGCAGAATAAAGCGCTTCTAAGTATTTAGAGGTACTTTTAAAAGCCACTTTATCAACTGACTGCTATTTATTATCGATATTACCCTTATTACCGCTCTCCGTATTGTGTTGCTCAGCCTCTTGAGTAGTGTCGATATCAGTATCGGTCGCTGTATCTTGTCCAGAGTCAGGAAAGCGATTTGGATCCAGCGCGCCTTTTTTGGTCTTAGGTGCGCTGCCGTTACCATTACTGTTGTTATTGCTCGCAGGCGTGTTTGCCGTCTCGTTGTTGTTGGTTTGTTCTTTAACAACGTTTTGATTGGGCGTTGTCTCGTCTGTCTCAACATGGTCATCGATTTCTGGTTCTTTACGTTTCTCAGGCGCTTTTGATTTGGCCTCAAAGCTCGCGTCAGCATCCACTCGTGCTTGCTCTTGCTTGGCGGTTACATCGACTGGCTTCGGCTGAACATCATCATCGATGGTCAATGAAATAAGCTTGCGATCACGTGGCACATTGCCGTCGAACTTATCGGTTATGACGTGTAACTTGCCTTCTTTGTCGATAGTGTAGAGCGGCACGAATTGCTTGTTATCGGCTTTATACTGCTCATAACTATAGCTGCCAGTGATGTTGGTGATTTTGATGCGAGCTTTTTTGGACAGCATACTCGCCATTTTGGTATAGGTCGCATCTTTTCCAAATAACCACTGTGACTGGAAGTTTGATTGTTTGTCTTCACGGTCGTTTTTTACTTTTTCCTCGCTGAACTTCAGACGATAGAGTTTGCGCTCACCAAATTCGTGACGGTAATGAATCTCGGACAGGGTATTCATCTCTTTATCCATACTCATGGCAAACAAGTAACCAATACCGATAAGGTCAAGGTTGTGACTGGCATGGTCAGAGACAGGGTTGCCAAAGTAGGTGCGCAGACCACTCATGCGTGCCCGCGCGATGTTGGTATAGTTGTTGTGTGCGACGATGACGTCGAACCCTTGATCCTTTAGAGAAGTGGCGACCAAGAGGGCAATTGGATTGGAGCCAACGACCAAAATACCATTGGTCTCAGGCTCACGAACACCAAGTAAGTTACCGACCATTTTTGCGCCGACACCCTGAATCATGACTGTACCGATGATGACCATAAAGACGAGCGGAACCAGTAGCTCCACGCCTTGAATGTCATATTCTTGCAAGCGAATAGCAAACAGTGATGAAATAGCCGCAGCGACGATACCTCGTGGTCCAATCCAGCTGATCATCAGCTTCTCGTTGGTTTTAAGATTGGAGCCGATGGCAGATGCCCAGACAGATAATGGGCGTGCCACGAACATAACGATAGCCAACAACACCAGCCCAGCGATGCCAACGCTCATAAGGCTAGACAGCTCCACACGTGCTGCCAGAATGATAAACAGTACAGAGATGAGGAGGATGGTTAGAGACTCATTGAACTCCAGAATAGTTTCGCGTGGGAACTTTGGCCAGTTGGCTAGAGCCACCCCTAATACGGTCACTGTTAAGAGACCTGACTCATGTTCCAAGTGGTTAGATATCGAAAATAAAACTAGGACGAAGGCAAGCGTAAAGACATTACGTAAGAATTCAGGAATCATATGACGGCGCATCAAGAACGCCAAGAGCCAAGCACCTGCCATACCCAGCGCAGTTGCCATCACTACAATCTTGGCAAACAGTAAGATACTACTGGCTTCGCCACCTGAGATGATGTATTCGTAGACCAATACCACGGCGATAGCGCCGATAGGGTCAATGATAATACCTTCCCATTTAAGAATATTGGAGATGGTTTTGTTGGGGCGTACGCTACGCAGGAGCGGCGTAATGACGGTCGGACCGGTAACACATACTAGCGCACCGAATAGCAGTGCAATGAGTGGGTCGACGTCGAACAACAGATAGGTCGACAAAGCCACGATGGCGATAGTGATAAGGACACCAACCGACACCAGCATTTGTACCACAGTGCCGTGTTGTTTGATCTCTTCAAACTCTAAAGTCAGCGACCCTTCAAACAGAATAATTGCCACACCCAAAGAGATGAAAGGGAACATCAGCTCGCCTAACACCACGTCAGGGTCAAAGATACCCAATACGGGCCCGATGATAATGCCAATCAGCAATAAAAATAAAATGGACGGTTGCTTTAAATACCAAGCCAGCCATTGGGCGGCGATGCCGATCCCAACCACGCCAGATAGCAATAGGGCGGTATCCATAGATTAATCCTTGTGTAATCTTGTCATGTTTTATATCTAGCAGTTGCTTGTAGCGAATCACAGCCCGCTACAGGCAAGACTGAAATACATGGTTCATTGTCGCAGGTTTTACCATAGCTGGGCTATCATACGGATAGCAATCGTGAATCACAATATGAACAAGATATAATATATATACTATGAAGTATTTAAGACAAAAGCATCGCTAGATAAATAACACCGAACTAAAAATACGATGAACAGTGGCGATTGTATCAGTGCGACTGGCTTGGTCTATTAAGCTCAGTTATTGTACTGGTTTCCCTCGCTACTTGGACCGTTTGGTATCGGATGTTAGCAATACAAAAGATAGAAAGTACAAAATCGGGAAATAAATAAAGAGGCTAATAACCCATTTGGGCAGGTTATCGTTAACTATATTTACAGTTATTAACTTTTGTTTGCTTACCAAGTTATTTGGCCTGCTATCATAACATGGTTTTATTTTATAACGATGAGAAGGCTCTCTGGTAGCTCTTATGGTTAACAAAATGTCGGTAGCCAGTTATCACACTGAGCAAGGCATGTATGAAATAAATATTCTTTAATACGGACTTATTCCCTCGAGCCATGATAAAAAGATCTTCTGGTTTATCATACAACAGCTACCCATACCAGGCACGCTGCCATACAACCTGCAGGTATGAGCATTGCTTTTGATAGAATAAAAGTAGGTAAGGTCGGTGGCATTGGTTGGTAAAAAGCAGTAACCTAATGAGACATCAACCAGCTATAAAAATACAACTATTGAAGTCATTAAATATTTATAAAAACAACGAGCACGCTTATGGAGAACAAAATGCCTGTTAGGACGTTTACAAAGCGGTCTAAATATACTATTCAGCGTTGGTTGCGACATGGTGCACTAGCGCTGGCTGTCAGTACAGCGATGACGGCTGGCATGAATACCACCATGATGAGTGCGCATGCAGCGGTTACCACGGCGGATTTTTCGAATTTGGTACAGCAAGTTACTCCAGCAGTCGCTCGTGTGAATGTGACCAAAACCGTCAGTGAAGCTGAGCTTGCTCAAGCACAAACAGCCGAACTGCTCAGGCAGTTTTTTGGTGACCGCGTACAGATTCCTGACCAAGCAGCGACACCTGCGATTGAGCATGCTTATGGCACCGCTTTTTTTGTTACCGCTGATGGCTATATGTTGACCAACCACCACGTGGTACAAGGCGCTGATAAGGTGACTGTGACGCTTAATGATAGGACAGAGCTTGACGCCACATTGGTGGGCAGCGATGAACGCTCGGATGTGGCGGTACTCAAGGTTACGGGTACCCAATTCCCAGCGTTGCCTATCGGTGATTCCAATGGATTAAGAGTCGGAGAGCCAGTACTGGCGATTGGTTCGCCATTTGGTTTTGATTACTCTGCTTCAGCTGGTATTGTCAGCGCCAAATCTCGTAATTTCTCACGTGATACCAGCGTGCCGTTTATTCAAACAGACGTGGCACTGAATCCTGGTAACTCAGGTGGTCCGCTATTTAACCAGCGTGGAGAGGTTATCGGTATTAACTCGCGTATCTTTAGTGGTACCGGTGGCTACATGGGGCTGTCGTTCTCCATTCCAATCGATGCTGCGATGGATATTTATCAGCAGCTCAAGACCAATGGCGAGGTTGCGCGGGCCTATCTAGGAGTATATCCTCAAGATATCGATCGAAACTTGGCCGAAGCCTACGACCTAGAACGTCCACAAGGTGCCTTATTGACAAGGGTTTCAGCAGATTCACCTGCACAAAAAGCAGGGTTGCAGTCTGGGGATATCATCTTAGAATATAATGATACTCAGATCATGCGCGCTGATGACCTATTGAATCTATTGAACCGAGCAAAACCCAATGATACATTTCACGCCCAAGTGCAGCGCGATGGTGAGCAGATGACAGTCAGCGGCGTGGTTACTTACGCGCCCGATGACGTGCGTGCTCGAAGCGGCGATCAGCAGGAAAATGATATACAACTAGGTATACGTCTACGTGACTTAACAGACGACGAAAAAGTAGAAGTTGCTGCTAGCGACGACGCAGGTGTGTTGGTTACGACAGTTGATCCGACCGGGTTGGCAGCGCGCTCAGGTATTTTGGCAGGTGATGTCGTGACCAACCTTCATCAAAAACCCATCCAAGATGTCACAGACTTTTCTAGTGCCATCTCATCATTACCCGAAAAAGGCGTGGTGACCATCGAGGTCATTCGTCAAGGCATTCCTGCTATTATCGGTCTTCGTATTGAGTAGGCGCTTTTATGTTGTTATGGGGTAGGAAAAGGTAGTTGCCATAATGTTACGAAATCTGTCATCAATTTTTCTTGTCTATCGTAGAGCCTGACCTCTATAATAGCGGGTTTATTTAATGACCCCATGCGACTGGATGCTGTGATTTACTTATCCGTTGGGCAAACCATTCAACGTCCAGTGACTATCTAAAGTAACGTTTAAAGCCACGTTCAAAGCAACGTTAGCTTTTCGACAGGATCATGTTCACCCGCAAACGCTAGGTAATTATGACTGACCATGTTTTTTATACGCTAAGTATCTCTACGGCAGCCGCACTGCTAGCGTATATCGTATTGTGGTCAGGGCTACAAACATTCAATGCTAATCCGATCAATCGTTTTATGAGGATTTGGGGGAAGTTGGTACTGTATTACGCCGCTTATACCATGCCTGTTTGGTCAGCGTTGTTGTTGACTGGCTGGACACAAGGCATGCTAGAACAGCAGTCATTGCTGGTTTCAATAGCCATAGTGCTTATGGTACTTTATTTTTATACAGTCGTCATACAGCCCAATCGTTTACGTATAGAGCGCCATAACATTGATTTGGATTTGCCAGTGCCGATGACGGTTGCTGTATTGGCGGACCTACGCATTGGACTGTACAGTGGAAAACCACGTCATATCCGAAAACTGGTGACCACTATTAATGCATTATCGGTAGACGCTGTATTGATTACTGGTGATTGGCTGTATTATCCAAGTGCAGATTTGGTGGGTCAACTCATGCTGTTTAAAGGAATTAATAAGCCTGTTTATACGGTTATGAGTGATTCAGACTTACGCTACCAATCCATGAATACCACCAATCAAGGTCAGCCACTCTTAGAGGACACGCTGGCCAAAGCCTTTGATGTGCTCGATATCAGTTATATCGGTCAACAGTGTACTACTTTACCGTTAAAGTGCGTGGACACTGTTAGAGGACAGTCGTTAGCGCAGAACATGACCCATCATAAACATCACCAAGCCAACATCAAGCCAGACGGGTTAGGAGACAAACAAGTCGTTGCTATCCTTTGTGGTTGGCAAAGCAGGTTAAGGCAGCTTGCTGATAGCCAAGTTTCGCATGCCTCTGATACTGCTGACAAAGCAGTACTCAGTACTGAGGTCGAACAGACCAGTAAACCTATTATAATATTGGATTCACAATATGACAGTATTGGTCATTTGCCAAGCTCGTCACAATTAAGAACACTCTTGATCACTGGAGCGGATAAAGTAATCTACAAAAACATAGGCTTGGCAAAAAGTAAAAAAGAGGTTCAACCTAGCAGTGAACAGCCGATATTGTTGAGTAATAGCCCGGCAAAAAAACAGTATGGTCTATATCAGCATGGCTCTACACATATTTTTGTCAGTGGCGGGATAGGCACGCGAGGGTTGCCATTCCGGTTGTATCAGCCCACTATCGATGTGTTGACGATTCGTTAATATTTGCCAAAACACTTATCAGCGTTGCTGCATTGCGCTAAACTGATTTACGAGCAGTGACTGTTTGCAAGCAGTGGTCTACTTGTGAACAATGAGCTCCGTGGTTGGTGTTGGACATGGTTTTTGGCCGGGTTTGGCTCTTATTTTCAATGAGCTATCATCAGCGAACCTCTATGAATAATCATCTATAAACTGCGCTTTATATTAATCAGCCTGTATCAAACCCAAATCTGTGAGGGTGAAATTTAAAGCCCATGGTTAAGTAAGTGGGAGGTGAGTGTTGATGCATGACTCGGCATTCAGCAATAACACTAAGGAAGCATCAATCAATTCACAGCTGTCAAATCAAAATATGCTACACTAGCAGGCGTTTTTTATGATTAAGCAGGCGCGCTCAGTCGTTGGAGAAATGACTGTCAGTGCGGCTGCGAATACATAAGTATCGACATCAAGCAAGATATTGCCGTCAGTTTTTAACTTTCAAGAATTGGCGTTTGCAAGAAACCTATCATGTGACAGCTTCTATAAAAGCTAGGACAATACAGTAAGGCACGGTTATGAGCACAGCATACGACGAAATTAAAACCCGACTACAAGGCTCAATGGTTGCCTTGGTAACGCCCATGCACCCTGACGGCTCGGTCGACTATAAACGTCTGGCAGACCTCATAGACTGGCAGATAGAGCAAGGCACGCACTGCCTTGTCGCTGTTGGTACTACCGGTGAATCTGCAACCCTATCGATGCAAGAGCATAGTGATGTCATTCGCTACTTCGTTGAGCATGTCAAAGGTCGGGTACCTGTCATTGCTGGCACAGGTGCCAATAACACAATGGAAGCAATCAAACTGACTCAAGATGCCGCAGATGCTGGTGCAGATTGTGCTTTACTGGTAGCGCCTTACTACAATAAGCCGACACAAGAAGGCCTGTTTCAACACTACAAAGCGATCTCTGAAGCGGTGAGTATCCCACAGATGCTTTACAATGTGCCTGGACGTACCGTCGTTGACATCGCTCAAGAAACCGTCGAGCGCTTATGTGATATCGACAATATCGTAGCGATCAAAGATGCGACAGGATCGGTCAGCCGCGGCGAACAGCTTATCAAAGCCGTTGGCGACAGAATAGTTGTCTTATCTGGTGATGATGGCACAGCACTTGATTTGATGAAAGTAGGCGGCAAGGGTAACATCTCGGTGACTGCCAACGTAGCACCAAAAGCCATGAGTGAGACTTTTACTGCCGCGCTCCGCGGCGATTTTGCCGCAGCAGATGCAGCGCATGACGCCGTAAAGCACTTACATCGTGACTTGTTTATCGAGTCGAGCCCTATCCCAGTCAAATATGCGTTACACAAAATGGGCATGATAGACACAGGGATGCGCTTGCCGTTGGTATGGTTGTCAGAGCAGCATCACGCTACTATCGATGACGCTTTGGTTCGTGCAAACTTAATATAAATAATTGCAAAATATAAGTAAGCGTAAACGCACTATACAGAAAGTGCAGCATAAGAAGTAAAGCATAAAAAGTAACACCGGCAAGTGGTGACGACTTGATTGAGAATGGTGCCGGTTTCGCAAGTAAGCGATGAGGGGTTTTGCCACGGTACTCCAAGCGCCTAAATAAGCAATGACTGCTAACTTAGAGAGATGAAATGATGAAAAAATCATCAACGACTGCAAAAATATTTCCTGCGATGCTGACTGTTGTGCTGGGCAGCACCTTGGTATTAAGCGGCTGTCAAAGTGCCAAGGATTTACTTGGTAAGCGTGATAACGGTAGCTTAGACTATCAACAAAGCCAAAAGATAGCGCCTATGGAGTTACCTGCTGATAGTGAGACGGCAGCTTTTACCCCTCTATATCCAACGCCTAACGTAGGCACAAACACGCTTGAGCTACAGAACGAATCAGGTAACCAGTATCAACTGCCCAAGCCTCAACGCAGTGTGAGTAGTGCTGCGAATTAACCATATTTTCTATGAATACCGCGGCGTTTTTAGGGTTGCTGATTGATGTGTTATCAGCGCTGCAATCCAAAACTGAGCGGTAGCTGCGCGTTTTTACCACATAAGCTTGAACGAACAGGAACCACCACAATGCAAAAGCAAAAACTGCTATATAAAGGCAAAGCCAAATCTGTATTTGAGACAGAAGATGACGACCTTCTGGTTTTACATTTCCGCGATGATACCTCAGCGCTTGACGGTAAGCGCATCGAGCAATTATCACGCAAGGGCGTCGTTAACAATCGCTTCAATGCTTTTATCATGCAAAAGCTGGCTGACGCTGGCATCGAAACCCACTTCGAAAAACAGCTCTCGGAAGACGAAGTACTGGTCAAGCGTTTAGATATGATTCCAGTGGAGTGCGTGGTGCGCAATTTCGCTGCTGGCAGTTTGGTTCGTCGTCTTGGCTTAGAAGAAGGGCAAGAGTTGGCAATCCCTACTTACGAGCTGTTCTATAAAAACGACGCACTTGGCGACCCGATGGTCAATGACTCGCTTTCTATATCTCTTGGTTGGGCTACCGAAGCACAGCTAGCAAAAATGAAAGAGCTGACCTATCAAGTCAACGATGTGCTAAAAGAGCTCTTTGCAGCAGGTGATTTGATACTGGTCGACTTCAAACTAGAGTTTGGCGTTTTCCATGACCGTATTGTCTTAGGTGATGAATTTTCACCAGATGGCTGCCGAATTTGGGATAAGACGACCAAGAAAAAACTGGATAAAGATCGCTTCCGCCAGTCATTAGGCGACGTTATTGAAGCTTACGAAGAAGTAGCGGAACGTATCGGTGTGCCTTTAAACTAATCACCAGCTGTAACTGGTGAACCAAACAGCTCACCAATGCAGTCTTTATTTGACATAATAAAAAACTGAGCCCTATATGCTCGGTTTTTTATTGTCTAAAATTTACGACTATCTGCTAGGTACTTTTGACACAAGTCTATTAGCAATTATGTGATTGGGAAAGTGTCACTCAGTACCCATAAGCCATTGAAACCTCTTATTCGACATACAACACGAGGCAAATTATGTATAAGCTCACTGTTTTTATTCCCGATGATGCCCTAGAGCAGGTCAAGTCTGCCATGTTTGCTGCGGGTGCTGGTAGTATTGGTAATTACGAGTCTTGCTGCTGGCAAGTGCAGGGGACAGGGCAGTTTAAACCGATGGAGGGCAGCAATCCGCACATCGGTGCGCAGGACAGGCTAGAAGCGGTAGATGAATGGCGAGTAGAGATGGTGGTTGCAAAAGCAGCTATTGCTGATGTGGTAGTAGCATTGAAGCAGTCGCATCCATACGAAACGCCTGCTTACGATGTCATCGAGGTGCTGGACTTTTAAGTCGCTTAGATTGGCGGGTTTGTAGGTTTGTCATTGAGGATCTTTTGGCTGATCATTGTCAAATCAGGCGGTCGTTGGTTGGATGAACCATGCCTCTTCTGTCTGTTGTAAGCATATGCTTACACGCAAAGACGCTTGTGCGACTTAACATTAAGTGAAGGGTTTGGCATTATAGTCGTACGGCATTAGGGAGTATGACTCAAGGATTGAGTTAACCGCATTAAGGATAATGGTTCATCGATTGCAATCAGGATGATAACGATTGATGAAATAAGGATATATTCTCTTTGCAAGTGACCACTGCTCAGGCATATGGTCAAGTAGCAAATAGGGCAGGATGCCTAATATCGCAGTAGGCTGCAAATGATGCAAGGATGCATTAGACATAGTCGCGATAGATAACATGGACTGTTAACAATAAAACCGCATATCAATTAATTGTTATGCGGTTTTATCGTGTCTGGATGATGAGAAAAGTTTAGCGTACTCCTCAAAGGAGCAGGTATGTTAAAGGGGCACTTGCAAACCAAAGGAGCGGGTAAACTAAAGGAGTAGGTAAATTATACCAAACCCAAAATATATAGTATAATCCACTTATGACTATACCAATACATA
>NZ_JAKDUI010000280.1 GCF_030457785.1 Psychrobacter sp.
GGGCGATACATGCTGCTAGCATTGGCCATGCAGCAAAAAACAATAGGTTATCAAATGGTTGCATGTATAGAGCAAAGGTTGAAAAAGTTGAGCCTGCATGTGCCAATAGCAAAATACCATAAGTCCAAGTTTTAAATAATCCAACCACAAATAGCAATATGAGTATCAACTGAACAGTTCCCATAACATAAAGTAAGGTACCACCCATACTTTCCATACCATAAAACTTAGACATAACGCCTGCGGCATGCTCAGGCTTGATAAATTTATCAAGCGTCCAAAATAAAAAGACAACGAAAATACCCAGTCGAAGCAGTAAAAGTGAAATCGGTAAATGTTTTGGCATAAGTAAATTCTTTTTAATAAATTTAAAGGGAGATTCAACAGTCTTGATAAACAAAACAAGCATAGATATTTGCTTTAATTAAGCGAAATACAGACGCTCAAAGCTATATTTAAGCCACATTTAATTTTTAATTCAGTACTTAATTTTAAGCAAAATCTTGTCGCTAAATCGGCTAAGAAATCGCATTGTAGTTGTTGTTGAATGATTGTTCAAGTTCGCATCGTCAAGTATGCCAAGGTTATGGCGATTTGTTACCTTTCTCAACAGAATCTGTAACGCTACCTTAAAGGTGATTGTTTTCTATACAATAAAAACTCCTTCCAAGGGGCAAGTATTATTTTTGTCTACCCGTGTAACCAGAAGCAAACCGCTCGTAGCAGCCTTGTTGTTATGTGTTATCGTATATTGATAGGTATGGATTGGCATGTTAACTTTCATGCAGATAATTCGTAATGGAATTTATTAAAATACTGATGACGCTGAAATTTGCTGAAACTGAAATTAAGGTATTGGTATTTACTTTAGTAACTTTTTTGACTGATAGGCATCTGGAGAAGGTCTGAAAAAAGTATGCTTCAATAAATGCTTTAACAATAATTATAACGATAGCCATTTTTAAGCTAAGGGAGAACAAAATGCTTCTCGAAAAAATCAAAACACCTGGATTGTCTCATTTATCTTACTTGATAGGAGCTGGCGGAAAAGCGGCAGTGATCGACCCACGTCGTGACTGCGCCATTTATGCAGAAAAAGCTAGAGCAGCAGGGCTTGAGATTACTCATATATTTGAAACCCACCGTAACGAAGACTTGGTTTCTGGCGCACCGATTTTGGCCGACATGACGGGTGCAACCGTATTTCATGGGCCGAATCCAGAGCAGCCGGTGGTTTATGCGCAGACCGCTCACGATGGTGACTGCTTTGCTATTGGCCAACTTAAAATATGCGTACTTGAAACGCCTGGGCATACGGATGACCATCTCGCTTATGCTGTATACGATACCGCTTATCCAGACAAAGCCGTTGGGGTGTTTACAGGTGATGCGTTATTTGTAGGAGATGTTGGTCGAACTGATTTTTATCCTGATCGCCGTGAAGAAGTGGCCGGTTTATTATATGACTCACTCAAAAAAATAGTGTCGTTAGGCGACCAAGCGATTATTTATCCTGCTCATGGGTCTGGATCTGTGTGCGGCTCGGGTATGGCAGAGCGAGAGTTTTCCACTGTTGGTCATGAGAGGCTAAACAACCCACGCTTGCAAATCGCCGATCGTGAGGCGTTTATTGAATTGAAAGCCAATGAACACCACTACCAGCCACCGTATTTCCGGCTGATGGAGCGACTAAATATGGAAGGCGGTGAGCCGGCTCCGTCCATCATGCGACCACGCAATCTATCCTTAGCAGAACTCAAAGATTGTCGCGCTGATCATATTATTGATATTCGTGAACCGATGGCCTATGCGTCTGGGCATTTATCAGGATCTATGAGCTTGCCTGTCGGCATGATTCCCGCCTTTGCAGGGTGGTTCATCAGTGAAGGGGAGCGTATAGCGTTAGTCGCTGCAGATGAGAGTCAGCTTGCCACAGCGATGGAGCATTTGGTAAGAATTGCCCTTGATAATGTGGCTGGTGGTTATGTAGGAGTGGTGTCTGCAGCTAAGCAAGGCGAGCATATGCAACAAACCCCAATGATTGGTAGCGATGAAGTCAAAAACCGCCTTGATACTGAGAAACAAAATTGGAAATTGCTTGATGTCCGAGATGCTGAAGAACGGTCATCTGATGCGATTGACAAGTCACAGCATATCTACGTGGGGGAATTAAATGAGCGCTGGCAAGCGCTTGATAAGCACTGTCATTACACACTGATGTGTGCGAGTGGTGCACGTGCGACGGTAGCAGCAGGTTGGCTGGTAAGTAAGGGTTTCTCTGATATTGATATCTATTAGGACTTACGCAAAACCAGAGATATATTGCCAACCTAAAGCATAGCGTAGT
>NZ_JAKDUI010000055.1 GCF_030457785.1 Psychrobacter sp.
TAAATTCTTAGTTAAAGTTCTGCTTAGCTTGATAAGATAGTTTTACGCCAAGTGCAAAACCGTCATTGTCTTCAAAGTCACTAACAACCGTTTTACTTGGAATTTGACCTTCAGCATCACCGAACCATAAGTATTTACCACCAGCAGATACAGCCCAGTTTTCGGTAATATTATATTTTGCGCCAAGGCCAGCACTATAATAGCCTTCGATAGGACCTAATGAGGTGACTGGGTCACCTGCACCGCTATCCCAACCAATATTGCCTGAAACTGCTAATGCAGGAGTTAGACGTTTGGCCAGACCAAGCTCTACTTGCCATTGATCTTTATCATAGCTGACTAAATCTAAACCTTCAGGAGGTATACCAGTACCTTGAGGCAGAGTTGCTAATACTTGACTAAAACCATTATATAATCCTGGTGTAATCGCGAAATCACTCCATGGTACCCAGCGTACTTTTGCAGTCGCTAATGTCGTCGGGTTGATACCCGTCTGGAAATCAAAGTTTACTGACTCAGGTGTGGTAATTTCAATATCGCCACTTCGATTTGCTGAAAGGCCTGGGATAGGTAGACTATCGACAAAAGGATATAGCTCAGCAGAATTAGCAGTATGCTCAATTTCCGAGCGGTAAGTCAATGCTGCTTTTAAAGCAATCTCAGGCTTACTATACGACACACCTGCTAACCAACCATAGTCTTGATCCGCATTAACATTTAAAGTATAACCATTAGCAACGCTATAAGCCTCACCACGTAGCTTTACGTCAGCTTTGACACGCTGCGCGACAGGACCACCATAGACTTGGAGGTTTTTGTTTTCACCAAGTTTTGCACCTAGAATACCTGTAATGCTTTCAGTTCTTACTTCTACGTTAGTACCTTCACCGTTTCTTGGAGAAAGAGGGTTTTGGTCTACAAAATTGTTGTTACCACTATAATTAGCTGCCGCACCAAAAGGCTCGTCATATAGGATGCCGATACTAAAAGTATCATTGATATCGGCTTTTACACCATAACGAAAGAAATCGTAAGACTCTGCGATGTCATCAATTTTATTGCCTGATGAGTCTTTACCACTTACATCGGCATCGATATAAGTATAGACGGTCTCTGCATAAGTGCCATCTTGTAAGAATGCGGTGATGTCTTGACCTGAACGATCAAGACCAGCAGCACTAGCAACGCTAGCGACAGATAGAGCAGCAACAGCTACTGTGAGAGTTTTTAAATGAAAAGTTGCGCGCATTGTATATCTCCAAACATCCGCATTGTTTCACTACTTTGCCTATTATTCATAGGTAAGCAGTATCCGAGGTGCAAGATAGTAAAGATTTTGGCACACGAAAACAACTGCAAAAACACATTATTTCTTGTTTATGACTAAACAGTATCTTTATCTAATAATATGCATATAAAATTACTGAACGCAAAATATCGAGTCCTTTATTAGATATTGGTTTAGAAATCAATAATGTGGTGGTCTGTCTGCCATGACATCAAATGGTGCAATACCGCCTTCTGTATCTTGGCTCTCCATTTGCTTATAGATAAGCTGCAGCTGACGCTGTAATGTTTGAATATCTTTGTCTTGCCGGGCAATAACCGTGTCAAGTCGCTCAACAGTCATTTCTAAATGCGCCATGTTCATTTGCAAATCGATGACTTGTGTTTGCAACTCATCTTTTGTGGCTGTGTCATCATTTTTATCATTAGATTGGTTCATATTTTTCTCGGAATTATCATAAATATTGGGCGATAGGGATGAAAGGCGTTATTAGCCAGTCATTGATATATAAAGGTAATAATCAATAGAAACGATTAAAAAATAGCGGCTGATAAGAAAAGCAGTAAATAGTGTTTATAAAAGCATTTACGCACACTACAGTCTGGTGGTGGCATGTTATACTGCAGGCAATTTTGCAACAACCCCTACCTCACTATTATATAAGCTTAAGATATTCTATGGCACTGATACATTTAAAAGACATTCACCTAGCCTTTGGCGTCGCTCCCGTTCTAGATGGCATTGACTTTTCAATCAATGCTGGCGAGCGTGTGTGCTTAATCGGTCGCAATGGCGAAGGTAAGTCTACACTATTCAAACTGATTAACGGCTCATTACAGCCTGATAGCGGTGAGATTATCACCAATAGCAGCATGCGGGTCGCTATGCTAGAACAAGACGTTCCTGAGTCTAGCGGACGCATACTTGACATCGTTATGGGCGGCAGCCGCCGTACCGCTGATTTGCTTATTAATTATAATAAGCAAGTTGATCTTTGCGCCAATGGCGACATGGACGCTTGTGAGCACATGGCAACTCTACAGCATGATATTGATGCGGTTCATGGCTGGGATTTGGAGCGTGATGCCACGCGACTAATCACGACTATGGGGCTGGATCCAGATGATGACTTATCATCCCTATCTGGTGGTCGTAAGCGCCGTGTGTTACTTGCCAGATCTCTAGTAACAAAGCCCGATGTCTTGCTATTGGACGAACCAACCAACCATCTAGATGTCGAAAGTATCGAGTGGTTAGAACGGTTCTTATTAGATTGGCAAGGACTGACACTTCTATTCGTGACCCATGATAGAGCTTTTGTGAATAAACTAGCAACACGTATCGTGGAGCTTGATCGCGGTCAGCTTACGAGCTATGACGTGACCCAAGGTGCTAAAGGCTACGCGCGCTATCAAGAGCTGAAAGAACAGCAGTTATTGGCTGAAGAGAAAAACAACGCTAATTTTGATAAAAAGCTCGCGCAAGAAGAAGTCTGGATTCGTCAAGGTATTAAAGCGAGACGTACCCGTAATGAAGGTCGCGTTCGTGAGTTGAAAGCGCTGCGTGAAGAACGAAAAGGTCGTCGTGAACAAGTCGGCAACGTCAATATCACCATGGGTGAAGGCGAAAAAAGTGGCAAGCTAGTCTGTAAAGTCAAAAACCTGCATCTCGAATATGATGGAGATGTATTGGTTGATAACTTTAGCACCATGATTATGCGTGGCGACAAAATCGGTGTCGTTGGTCCTAACGGTGTTGGTAAAACCACTTTAATCAAAGCCCTACTTGATATGTCTGATGACGAGATCACCAAATCAGGTAGCGTCGAACTCGGAACCAATTTACAAATCGCTTTCTTTGATCAGCTGCGTGATCAGCTAGATTTAGAAGCCAGCGTGGCACAGAACGTCTCAGAAGGCTCTGACTTCGTCGAAGTAGGCGGACGTAAGACGCATATCATGAGCTACTTGCAGGACTTTTTGTTTGCCCCTGAGCGTTCTCGTACGCCAGTCAAGGCCTTATCCGGTGGCGAGCGCAACCGTGTCTTACTTGCCAAGCAACTACTAAAACCTGCAAACATCCTAGTACTTGATGAGCCAACCAACGATTTGGATATGGCCACACTTGAGTTGCTAGAAGAGTCCGTGAGTAGCTTTAACGGTACGATACTACTTATCAGCCATGATCGCTCATTCATGGATAACGTCGTCACCTCTACTTGGGTATTTGACCAAAACGAAGAAGGTAACGGCATCGTTAAAGAGTATGTTGGCGGCTATCAAGAGTACCTTGTTCAGAAAAACCGCGAGGACGCAAGTCGTGCCGCTAGAGCACCTGCAAACAATACCTCAAACGAGAAACCTACCAAGAAAGCTGCGGCAGCTGAACAGGCTAAAAAGTCCACTAAAAAACTAAACTTTAACGAGCAGCGTGAATTGGACAGTTTACCAAAAGAAATTGCTGCCCTAGAAGCCGAACAGAATGAACTACAACACAAGCTGGCTGACGGCTCATGGTTTAACAAAGATTTTGATGCAGCGACCGCAGCTAGTGAACGTTTATTGGTCATTGAAGATGAGATGATGACCAAGCTTGAGCGCTGGAGTGAACTCGACGACTAATGACCATACTCCTACCAATGCTTTTATCAAATGGACTTGATATTGGCAATACTAATAGGAAGCCTGATAACTGACAATTCACAACCTAACAAAAAGTCGCTACTCAATAATAGAAAGTAGCGAGGACCGGTTTCCCACTGCTTACAGCTAAATTAACTACTGAAAGTTAGTGAACATTGTCTAATTTTCAAGTATCATTCGCTGTTACTGAATATCCTTAATAGTTACAGGGTCATCATTCTTGTAAAAACAAAATGAATGTGAGACGTCAATAATCTGGCATTTTTTGCCCAGATTTTCTTACTAAACCTTATAGTATGACCTATCAAAGTTGCTTTATTTTTAACGCAATAATTTATTTTATCACCAAAATAGCTTAGAATAGCAACAATTAGCAAAATTAGGCACAGCTAAAGTGGTTTGTTATTGTATTTTTTATAAGCCACAAACCCAGTGTGGGATAATCCCATTTCATTCACCTGGAGGAAGTTTTAATGAGCCAAGCCGAAGGCGTTAATGTAAAACGCCGTAGAGTCCTTATTGCCTCAACCGCTGCGATTGGTGCAGCCGGGGTAGCCGCTGTGGCGACACCTTTTGTCCGTTCTTGGTACCCAAGCGCCAAAGCAGAAGCTGCAGGTGCAGCTGTTGTACAAGATGTCAGCTCTGTAGAAGAAGGTCAAATGATCGTCGTAAAGTACCGCGGCAAACCTATTTTCGTCGTTAAGCGTACCGAAGAGATGCTGGCGACATTGGAGTCTGTAACGCCATTGCTACTTGACCCCGATTCAGACGCATCATTACAACCAGAGTATACCAAAAACCAAGGTCGTTCTATAGAACCAGGTCTATTGGTCGTTGAAGGTGTCTGTACTCATTTAGGCTGTGCACCAAATTATCGTCCTGATGTTGGGGCAGCTGACCTAGGTGGTAATGATTGGTACGGTGGTTTTTTCTGTCCATGTCACGGGTCAAAATATGACATAGCCGGACGTGTTTATAGTGGCGTTCCTGCACCACTTAATTTACCTGTTCCAGATTATAGCATTTCAGGAACCATCTTAACGGTTGGGGAGGCTTAATATGAGCATAGGTAAAAAGTTAATGCATTGGGTGGACGCGCGTTTTCCAGCGACGGAAACCTATGAATACCATATGTCAAAGTACTATGCACCAAAGAACTTTAACTTTTGGTACTTCTTCGGCGTATTGTCAATGATCGTATTGGTCAACCAGTTGGTGACCGGTATCTGGCTAACGATGATGTACAACCCAAGTGCCGAAGGGGCATTTGCATCTGTTGAATACATCATGCGTGATGTCACAGGTGGTTGGCTCATCCGTTATATGCACTCGACTGGCGCGTCCGCGTTCTTCGTCGTGGTTTATCTGCATATGTTCAGAGCACTATTATATGGTTCATACCAAAAGCCCCGTGAGCTTATTTGGCTGATCGGCATGGGCATATACTTAGCACTAATGGCCGAGGGTTTCTTTGGTTACCTACTACCTTGGGGTAACATGTCATTCTGGGGTGCACAGGTTATTTTGAACCTTCCTGCTGCGATTCCTGTGATTGGTGATGGCTTAGCTGAATGGGTCCGTGGTGATTACATCATCTCAGGTATCACACTGAACCGCTTCTTCGCACTTCACGTCGTTGCTATTCCGCTTGTTCTTGTGGGCTTAGTCTTCATGCATATCGTGGCACTGCATCACGTAGGGTCAAATAACCCTGACGGTATCGATATCAAGAAACTAAAAGATAAAAACGGTATTCCATTAGACGGTATCGAGTTCCACCCGTACTACACTGTCCATGACATGGTTGGTATTGTGGTCTTCTTTATCTGCTTCTTTGCCGTCGTATTCTTCTTCCCAGAAGGCGGTGGGTACTTCCTAGAGCCACCAAACTTTGAGACAGCGAACTCACTGAAAACACCAGCGCATATTGCACCAGTTTGGTATTACACACCGTTCTATGCCATCTTACGTGCGGTTCCTGATAAGCTTGGTGGCGTTATCGCGATGGGTGCTGCGATTGCGGTATTATTCTTAATACCATGGCTCGATAGGTCTCCCGTACGCTCTATACGCTATAAAGGTATTTTATCTAAGATCGCTCTGACTGTCTTTGCCATTAGCTTCGTTGTATTAGGCTACTTAGGTGCGACACCTGCGACACCAACTGCGACGCTTATGTCTCGGATATTTACCATACTTTATTTCTTATTCTTCTTATTGATGCCGTTCTACACTGCTATTGAGAAGTGTAAACAGCCACCAGAACGCGTTACCGGAGGTCACTAATGAGCACGCTAATTAAATCCCTAGCTGGTTTGGGCTTAGGCGCGGCAATGACTTTGACTGCTGGTAATGCTCTGGCAGCAGGCGGCGGTGGTTGCGGTACCTTTACCAATGCTGATGGTGTCGAAGAACACTTAGCTTGTAGTACAGCCCCTATTGATTTTACCAATAAAGGCTCACTGCAAAACGGTGCAAAAATATTCATGAACTACTGTGCCGGTTGTCACTCTGCACAGTATGTTCGTCACTCTCGCATCTCTCAAGACTTAGATATTCCACCTGAGCTAGTCGAAAAGTACCTGATGGTTACTACCGATCAAATCGGCGACCATATCGATGCTGAGATTGATCCTGATGTACAAGCATCATGGTTCGGTGCTGCACCGCCTGACTTATCACTTGAAAATAGACTGCGTGGTGATGATTGGGTATACAGCTACTTGCTATCATTCTATGAAGATCCTAGCCGTCCTTGGGGTGCTAACAACTTAGTACTTGCAAACGCAGCTATGCCTCATGTGTTGCATGACATGCAACAAGAGCTAAGTGCCGAAGAGTTCGAATCCGAGGTCGGTGATTTGGTGAATTTCATGGCATGGATGGGTGAGCCTGTTCGTCATGATCGCCAAGTGATTGGATTCTTTGTGATTTTATTCTTATTAGTGCTTTTAATCCCAGTTTACTTATTGAATAAAGAGTTCTGGAAAGACATTAAGTAAGTCTGTACTCAAATAAAATCTCATTAACACACCTCATCAATACAAAGGGCACTACAATAGTAGTGCCCTTTGTGTATTTAGTACTCACTATTTACTGTCTTATTACCCCTCTGGCGATAGACCTACATGCCTTGCAACTGCACTGTTTACGTTGGTTGCCTTGATAATCAGCTCTACATTGTTTACGATGACAGTCTTCACCACTAACATTAGGCTTTCATGATTGATGCGAATGACATTCCAAGTAGTCAGCTAATTTTATACGCTGATGACGGCTACAACAGTCATGTAGTGCGCCTATTACTTGAAGAAAAAAAGCTCGAATATTACTTCTCGCGCCTAGACTCTGAGCGTCCGGAGGATTTGACGGAGCTAAACCCCTATCACACCTTGCCTGTGCTACAACAGCGTGACACTGTGCTCTATGAGATAAATGTCATCTTTGAATATCTTGAAGAACGTTACCACACGAACAAACTACTTCCTGAAGCGCCTCAAGAACGTGCACAGTTTCGCCAGCTAGCATGGCGTATCCAACACGATTGGTTAGTACTAGGGAAGCGTCTATTAATGCATCCTGATAGCTTCAATAAGGCACAAGCCACCCTGGCTAAAAAGAAGCTTAGTGACTCACTAATCACTCTCTCACCTTTGTTTGCTCATAAACCATATTTTATGGCCGATACCTTTGGTTGGTGTGACGTGCTATTAGCGCCATTACTATGGCGCTTAGAAGAGATGCAGATTGAGTTACCACGTTCGATTAGTCGTCCATTATTAGACTATCAAAAACGTATCTTTGACCGACAGAGTTTTCAAAACAGCGTTAGTTAGACAAGTAAAAATAGCTTACTTAAAATATAATCAATTTGAATAATTAAAAACCATTAATATAGGAAATTATCAGATGAGCGACTCTCTATCAATTACCCCTACTCGTCCTTATATGGTACGCGCATTATATCAATGGATAGAGGACAATGCTTTGACACCATATCTGATGGTAGACGCCACCGCTGAAAATGTTCAAGTACCTACCGAACACATACAGGATGGGCGTATCGTACTTAATGTTGCCAGTCGTGCCACAGGCAATATGAGCATGGAAAACGACTACATCCACTTTAGCGCTCGCTTCGGTGGGGTTTCTCAAGAAATTTGGGTGCCATTAAGCGCCGTGATGGGTATCTACGCCAAAGAAAATCAACAAGGCATGTTCTTTGATCCTAAAGAATACGATAATTATCAGCCAGAAGAGGATGTGGTTGCCACTCCAAAACAAGGTAGCAAAAGCCCTAAGCCAAAGCGTGATAATAAAGCAGGGTTAAAAGTTTTAAAATAAGCCATAGAGAGTACTATAGTCCTCATTGGTAGCAAAATTAACAATGAAGCTTCTAATTTGCATAACCCTAATCAAAAAAGCTGGATGTCTATAGACATCCAGCTTTTTTGATTGTGAACTAAGCCATTACTAAAGGGCGTAATATCATTGCCCGCGAAACTACTAAGTTCTCGGTAAAGTCACGCCTTTTTGACCTTGGTATTTGCCACCACGATCCTTGTAACTGGTCTCACAGACATCGTCAGCATCACTTTGGAAAAATAGCATTTGAGCGACCCCTTCACCTGCATAAATGCGTGCGGGCAGATTTGTGGTATTACTAAACTCAAGGGTCACATGACCTTCCCATTCTGGCTCAAGTGGCGTGACGTTGACAATGATACCGCAGCGCGCATATGTAGACTTGCCAAGACAAATCGTTAATACGTCTCGTGGAATGCGGAAATACTCCATCGTGCGTGCTAAAGCAAATGAGTTCGGTGGGATGATACACTCATCGCCGACAATATCGATAAAACTCTTTTCGTCGAAGTTCTTCGGGTCTACCACCGCTGAATGTACGTTCGTGAAGACTTTAAACTCAGTGGCACAGCGTACGTCATACCCGTAACTTGATGTACCATAACTCACCAAACGTTCGCCTGCATCGTTGAAGCGTACTTGACCAGGCTCATATGGCTCAATCATGCCATGCTCTTCGGCCATCTTTCGTATCCAGCGGTCAGACTTTATAGACATTGTGATTCCTTAGTAAGTATTTAGCAGCGATGATTATACGGAATTGATAGCAAAATTTATAGTAGCGTCGATTCGATACCAGCCATTTTCAGCTGATTTTTTAGGTCCCAGCCAAATTTTTCTAAGTCACTATTCATTTACAGCTACTGGCTGTCCCTGATAGCTGATTGTGCTACTAACTATTCTTCTTTTTGCTTGTCCTGAGGCAGCCCAAACAGCTTCTGTAATGGCTTTAATCTCTATCATTGTCAATCCGCCTGCTAATTCTTCAGTGACATTGACTGCTGCCAAACCACTTACTCCAAACGGATGCTTGGGAAACTTAAGCAATAAATCAGTGATAGCTTGTACTGCTAGCAAAAAATCAGCAACCACCATTCGGCGATTGCTAAAATTCGCATTAACTTGATGGCGTTTGCTACTGCCATCTTTATAGTAGCAAACGGCACTCACTTGATTGTTTGACAGCCCAATGATGTATATCGGTGGACGAAATAACTTTAGGAGCTGATATTTCTTGGGGGTAGTATTTAAATGACTTTGATAAGTAGCTACGCTCACAATGTTCTCTTTCAAAAAATTCGCTTATCATCGACTGGCTTAGCAAATTTACTGATATTGGTTTCAATATTTTCAGCGATACTAACATAATAAGAAGCAAAGTCGTCATCCGCCAGAACACTTGGCTCACCCTTATCAACTTGCGCACGAATACCACTGGCAAGTGGTAACTGCCCCAATAGTGGTACGTGGTATTGCTCAGAGATTTGCTCACCACCACCGGTACCAAAGACGGCTTCAGTATGGTTACAGTTACTACAGGTGTGCAATGCCATATTTTCAACCACACCAAGGACTGGGATATTAGTCTTGTTGAACATTTCCACGCCTTTTTGCGCATCCATTAGAGCCACATGCTGTGGTGTCGTTACAACGACAGCGCCCGTGACTGGGATACGCTGTGCCAACGTCAACTGTATATCACCCGTACCTGGTGGCATATCAATCACTAAATAATCCAGCTGTGGCCAGTTTGTTTGATTATAGAGCTGCATCAGTGCGCCAGTCGCTTTAGGTCCACGCCACGCGACTGGCGTATTTTCACTATCTAGCAAGCTACCAATCGACAACATAGCCAGACCGTGTGCATTGACCGGTACAAACTGCTCGTTTTCCAATTCAGGCTTAACCTCAGCCACACCCAACATCGTTGGCATACTTGGTCCATAAATATCTGCATCGAGCACGCCGACACGATTGCCAAGCTTTTGTAAAGCCAATGCGATATTCACAGTCGTTGTCGATTTGCCTACACCACCTTTGCCTGATGCTACTACGATAATATGACGAATACGTGGATGCGCTGCTAGTGACGACTGTTTGGGCGCAGTCTTAGTAATCGGTGGTTCGCTATCATTATTTGACGCTTCAGTAGTTTGCGCTTGTTTCGCCATCGCATCCGTCGTCTTGGGCATTTGTTTTGGTAGGCTGGCTCCAGCACCTTTGGCGGCGGCAGGCAAACGCACATTCATATGAATGGTTTTGACACCATGCGGACGCAACATTTGACCAAGCTCTTTTTGGATAGTCTCAGGATCGCTATCTTGTGGTAAGCGTAAGTCTAAGGTCAGCTGATCACCATCACGTTCAAGACCAGTAACCATCGTTGCTATACTGTTTGCACCTACTTCGTAACCGAGCAGCACCTTGTCAACGGCGCTGTCGATCTCAGCTTTTTGTTGCGGGGTTTCTGTTTTTGCAGTGGATTTTTTCTTCATAAAATTAAACATATCAACCATTACTGCCTATACAAGTGAATGAGTGTGGTAAAAAGCCCAATCAATTCCTAAGATTAAACAACAAGTATCCAGTGAAAACTGATGTAGCCCATGGGCCTATTAGCCAAACCTTTTATCATGCTAGTGTAGCTGAATTACAATCATAAAAAAACCACAACGCCAGTAGGTCTGACGTTGCGGCATACAATTGTCTTGTCTTTGTTTTAATTCATAAACCAACCGTGACTGGCTACGATAGACTGTCCCGTAAATACATTCGTTGGAAACGCAGCCAAAAATAACGCCAACTGGG
Organism: Psychrobacter sp.; assembly: GCF_030457785.1. Classification (GTDB taxonomy): domain Bacteria; phylum Pseudomonadota; class Gammaproteobacteria; order Pseudomonadales; family Moraxellaceae; genus Psychrobacter. The sequence goes on from NZ_JAKDUI010000055.1 coordinate 11,104, forward strand.
CGATATCATCAACGGTGGTAAATTCCTTGTCTACAGTATTTACCAACATAATATCATTCACTACAGACTCTTCGCTAATGCCTTTCTCTGCAGCTTGTTGTGGGATTTGCTTTTCAACCAAAGGCGTTTTGACGAATCCTGGACAAACCACATGCGAACGCACGTTGTGTTCAGCACCTTCTTTCGCCAATACGCGACACAATCCAAGTAAACCATGTTTGGCAGTGACATAAGGTGCTTTGTATAACGACGCTTCATGCGAATGCACTGAGCCCATATAAATGACTGTACCGCCTCTATCACCTTCATACATGTGCTTTACTGCAGCTTTGGTGGTCAAAAAAGCCCCATCTAAATGGATAGCGAGCATTTTTTTCCAGTCATCAAAGGCCATTTTATGAATCGGGTCGATGATTTGAATACCTGCATTAGAGACCAGAATATCAATAGCACCAAACGTATCTACTAGCTTTTGTACTCCTTCATTGACGGCACTCTCAGAGGTCACATCCATGACAATCGCTAGTGCCTTGCCACCAGCTGCCTCGATATCCTCAACTGTTTTTTGTGCCGCTTCAAGGTTGATATCGGCAATGCCAACAGCTGCGCCTGCTTTAGCATAAGTCTCAGCAATATCACGTCCGATACCACTTGCAGATCCAGTGACCAACGCCACCTTACCGGTTAAATCTTGTTGTAATTCGGTCGCCATACTTTACGTTCCTTCATTAGATGACTTTGTGAATATTAGATGACTTTGTAAATACGTTATTGGATAAATACGTTATTGCGCAATGCTCACTGGCGTTTTTTCTTGGAGTTCTTCAAAACTAACACCTTCTGCCAATTCAACCAGCTTTAATCCATTGTCTGTGACATCAAGTACGGCAAGCTCTGTGATAATGCGGTCAACCACTCCTTTACCTGTCAATGGCAACTCGCAATTGGCCAAAATCTTGGGAGCACCGTGTTTATTGACCTGCTCCATGAGTACAATAACGCGTTGCACGCCAGCGACCAAATCCATCGCACCGCCCATGCCTTTGACCATTTTTTTAGGAATCATCCAGTTGGCTAAATCACCCTGCTCTGATACTTCCATTGCCCCTAATATCGCCAAATTTACGTGGCCGCCACGAATCATTGCAAACGAATCTGAACTGCTAAAATAGCTAGCACCCTTTGCTGCAGTAACCGTTTGTTTACCAGCATTAATCAAGTCAGCGTCGACATTTTCTTCGGTTGGAAACTCGCCGATACCCAGCAGGCCGTTTTCTGACTGCAGCCACACATCTACCCCTTCAGGGATATAATTGGCTACCATTGTGGGCAAGCCAATGCCTAAATTTACGTAATAGCCATCTTCTAATTCTTTTGCGGCACGTTGTGCCATCTGTTCTCTTGTCCACGCCATGATGTACTCCTTATCATTATAGCCTTCTCCAACAATACAGTGAGTAGCGTCAAGCTTATCTAAGCGACTCAGTGTTTCCAGTTCCAAAAAACACAGGACTCGTAAACTTGTTCTTTACTACTAAAATCTTGGGAGACGATACTAAATTTTCTATTATTAATTCAAC
>NZ_JAKDUI010000281.1 GCF_030457785.1 Psychrobacter sp.
ATGAGCAGTAAAGAGTTATAGTTATGATTAAAGTATTGGTAGTCGACGATCATGATCTGGTACGCATGGGTATTAGCCGTATGTTATCAGATAGTGCCGATATCGAAGTGATTGGCGAAGCAGACAGTGGCGACATGGCGGTTAAACTTGCCAAGCAATTGCAGCCAAATGTGGTTCTGCTAGATGTCAACATGCCTAACATCGGTGGTATCGAAGCCACTAAGCGCTTAATTCAGCTGGATATGGGTATTAAGATATTAGCCGTTAGCAGCATATCAACACAACCATATCCGTCTATGCTCATAAAAGCCGGTGTCAACGGCTATATTACAAAAGGTACGCCGCTAGATGAAATGATACGAGCTGTCAAAAAGATACATCAAGGTGGCCGCTATTTCAGCCAAGATGTCGCGGAGCAATTGGCTGATGTATTGCTGTCGGATAATGCCGGCTCACCATTTGATTTGTTGAGCGCTCGCGAAAAACAAGTTGCGATGATGGTCGTCAACTGTCAAAGCCCACAACAAATTGCCGACCAACTGTTTGTCAGTGTTAAAACCATCAATACTTATCGTTATCGTATTTATGAAAAAGTTGGTGTGGATAGTGACGTCAAACTAACACATTTGGCAATTCGTCATGGCTTGATTCAACCGTAAGTTTATTGGCACCTCTTCATTTATACGGTCAGCTTATGAAATCTGCGAACAACCTCGTCTCTGCTATCACTCATTATGTCAATCACGATGACACTCTACCATTGCCGCAATTACGCAGATTAGGGCTCATTTATAGTAGCTATCGTTTTGCAGTGAGTTTCTTATCGCTGCTTACGGCATACATCAATGCACGCGCTAGTGATAGCTCTACTTTACCGAGCTTTTTACAACAAACGACCCTTATTTTTTATGTTGTACTGAGCCTGATATTGCTTGGGTTGTTTTATGTCCTTCATAAACAGATGCAGCGACAATTGGCATTTGGGTTGACGCTAGATGTCATTTTCTTAAGCTTACTGCTTTATACCGTGGGTGCCCCGGATTTACAGCTAACCATGCTGTACATGGTAGTAGTAGCAGCCAGTTTCGTGTTATTACATACCTCTCAAGCTCTAATTATTACTTTGCTGGCTATTATTTTTGTCATTTATCAGCAGTTTTTCTATGCCATTGCTAATAGTATGAGCTTGACCAACCTAGGAGACGCTTTGCTCATGTCAGCCAGTTTTTTAGCCGTTGGTGGCTTAAGCTGGTCTATCTCACAGCGCTTAGTACTGCTCGAAAAAATAGCCGAACGCCACGTGAAAGAAGTAGAACGATTAAATACTATCAACCAAGAAGTCGTCACCCAGATGGTTAATGGTGTCATCGTCATCGATCACCAACATATTGTCTTAGCAAATATTGCGGCTTATCAGTTGCTAAGCATTCCGTCCAATTCATTGGTATCATTGCATGACACTGCATCTGATAGCGACCATGGACGAGCGTATAGCAAGGACGCCCAATATCATGCACACAGTGCACAGCTAACCGAGTTTCAGCAGCAACTTAACGAACAACACTCACAACTACTTGAGGCTTGCTTGACAGTAGCAACAGGTCAATCACGCACTTTCACTTATGACTTACAAGCTACCGCCTCGGTTCTCGGGAAGCTACGCGTACAGATAATTCCGCTAAAAGATGGCAGTAAGCTGGTCATTCTCGAAGATTTACGCCGTGAACAAGCAAGTGCTCAGCAGTTGAAGCTGGCATCGCTAGGTCAACTAACAGCAAGCATTGCCCATGAAATCAGAAACCCTTTGGCGACAATATCACAAGCGAGTCAATTATTAATGGAGGACGTCACTGAGCACCCTCACAAAGAAACAAACCAAATAGAGAACGAACACAGCACTACTCACATCTCCCATAGCGAAATAGCTGCCAATCATGAACTCTATGAAATGATCTTTTCACAAACAAAAAGAGTCAACCGCATTATCGAGGATATTTTAAAACTGTCACGCCAGCAGCAAGCAAACCAAAAAGAAATCGCGCTGGCCGAATGGTTGCCGACGTTTTTGGAAAATCACTATCAAGACCACGATGTATTTTTAAATATAACCGCTCAACCCACCGTTTCATTCGACACCCATCAATTAGAGCAGGTTTTGATTAATTTGATCAACAACGGTTTGCGCTATAGTAGTTACTCCCATTCTCATGCCTTCGTAGAAATTGAGACTCATTGCGTGGACAACGATGTTATAATCGATATTTTAGATATTGGTACTGGCATTGGTATTGATGACATACAGCACTTATTCAGTCCTTTTATCACTACAGACGAAA
>NZ_JAKDUI010000056.1 GCF_030457785.1 Psychrobacter sp.
TATGTCCATTAGCGACTACCTTCTACTTTTTAGCATGAATTTTGTCCATTACACCCCATGTGTCTGTTCGTACTCAGCGTGTTCAACTTGGTATAAAGCACCCAAGCGCTGCTGCAGATCCGTGTCTAAGATCTTTCTTGCTTCTTTAAAAAACTCGTCTTCTTCCTCTTCTAAATGATGACGTACTTTATGAATCAGATCAGCACAAGTCTTATCCCATTTCTCTTTTCCGATACGTCCGTCATCTAAAGTCTCCATCATCTCGTCCATTTCATGATGTTCCGTAATGGCATGACGAGACAGATCAAGCCCTTCATCATGCTGCATCACTGGCACATACAGATGACGCTCCTCAGCCGCGGCATGCGCTTGTAGCTCTAGCTTCAAATCTTCATACGCTGCTTTACGCTCTGCTTCACCTTCGCTTTTTTCGAGTTTGTTGCATAGCTCGCGCTGCACTTCGTGCTTTGCAACCAGAGCCGCAAAAATATCCTGTTATAGATCCATATTTTCATTAGTCATCATTTATTCCTTTTTACATGATTTATGTATTCATTAAGGCATACCAAATAGCAGCCACTTTCCCAAAAAATCTGTCTCGTTACCTGAGATGATAAACAACAATCCAGCTAAATTAATCACCACCGTTAGATAATACATCAGGCGAAACTCAGGTTTTTGCGACTTGTGGCGCAAATACGTTTGCGCCACCAACGCTCCTACCCAACCACCTAATACACTTAATAGGTGCAATGTCGACTCAGGCGTCCGCCAATCATCACGTTGGGCAGCTGTTTTATCTTTAGCATACATCATGTAAGTAATGATACCCAACACCACATACCAACCGACCAACAACCAGCTCAGACTTTCGGTCGCAGCCAATAAAATCAGAACACCATAAAAACCCGCACCCAAAAACAAACGCTTTTTCTGACTCGATTCAAAATCTGCTTGTTGGCTACGTCGCCGATTACGCTGCCGAATTTGGCTATTTTTTTGAGCCATTTTTTGTTGTACAAAGCTCAATTCTTGCACTTGCTTGGCCTGCATACGTCCTTGATGGTCTTGCCCGACTGAAAAGACAACCTGCTCGCCGATGTCAGGACGACGATACGCTTTGAACTCACTCACATGAAAAAATACTGAGTCGCCATTTTCAGTTTCTATAAAACCAAAACCTTTATCATCCTGCCATTTTGCGATACGACCTTGTTGTTTGTTTTCCATCATTCTGTCGACCTGTTTGTATATATGGCAGATATCTTACACTATTTGCGTTACACTATTTACGCTTACAGCTCATCCGAGATGGCTTATTATTTACTTAATATCACACTTGATTGTTTACTAAATCTATTACAACTGGCTTTTAATTATGACCGACTCACAATTTATCAACCCCAACGAAGACACCCGCATCACTTTTGGTAGTCTTGTCCACCTGCATTTTGAAGTTTCACTCGAAAATGGCACGGTAATTGACTCTACCTTTCACCGTGATGCACCAGTGACACTCACGATTGGTGATGAGAGCTTGTTGCCTGGATTTGAGCAGGTTCTCATGAATCTACGTGCAGGTGACACACGTACCGCCCACCTTGATCCCGAGCAGGCTTTTGGTGAATGGAACCCTGATAATGTTCAACACTTTAGTCATCCTCAGTTTGCACTGGTCGCGGACAATCCAGAGATAGGCATGATGGTGGAGTTTGAGGACAAAGGCAAAAACACCCTACCTGGTACGATTAGCGCCATTGATGACGACGAGATCGAAGTGGACTTCAATCATCCGCTTGCAGGTCAGTCTGTGCTATTCAAGGTTAAAGTCTTTAAAGTGACCCCGCCTGGTGTCACTGGCGTAAAAATCATGTAATCAGCCAAAATTACTGTCTACTATAAAAGCTACAAGGAGATTTTCATGCAATATGAAACGCTGCCACAGCTCAATGAAAAGGTGTCTAAGATCTGTCTGGGCACCATGACTTGGGCACAACAAAACACAGAAGAACAAGCACATGCGCAAATGGATATGGCACTCAGCGAAGGGGTGAACTTTTGGGATACGGCAGAAATGTATCCATCACCACCTGCTCAAGACAAGCAAGGTGATACTGAGCGATTCATGGGTACTTGGTTCAACAAGACCAAGCAACGCGACAAGGTTGTCCTTGCTAGCAAAATCTCACCGATGGGATTCTTACGTGATGGTCAGACGCGTTATACCGCTGAACACATCAGTGGTGCTATCGATGACAATCTAAAGCGTTTGCAGACAGATTATATCGATATTTATCAGCTACACTGGCCAGAGCGTCAAACCAACTTTTTTGGCAAGCGTGGATATGATTCAGATATGGCGGCACAGTCGCTAGATGACTTAACGCCATTTTTAGAAACCATTCAAGCGTTAAATGATGAAATCAAAAAAGGACGTATCCGTGCTTATGGTCTATCAAATGATACGGCTTGGGGATTGATGCGTTATCTATGGGAGGCAGAGAAAAATGGCTTAATCGCCCCCATTACTGTACAGAATCCTTATAGCCTACTCAATCGCCTATACGAAGTCAGCATGGCCGAGATTGCACATAGAGAAAACGTCGGCTTACTGGCCTATTCACCACTTGGATTTGGCGTGTTGTCTGGTAAATACCTCGACGGCAAAAAACCTGCTGGTGCACGACTGACCATGTATGATCGTTTTAGTCGCTATATCAATGAGGAAGCAAAAGCAGCCACGGCTGAGTACGCTAAAGTTGCTGATGATGCTGGTTTAGATATGGCACAAATGGCACTGGCCTTTGTTAACTCACGCCCATTTGTCAGCAGTAACATTATTGGGGCGACCTCTTTAGAACAGCTAAAGTCGAATATTGACAGCGTCAACCTCACACTGTCTACTGATGTATTAGACGCGATAGAAGCAGTACATGCACGCTACCCTAACCCGTCGCCATAATCATCGGTTTGTTGCTGTCAATGTATTAAGTAAACACAAAACATAGCGCAAAAAAGGCGACAATCGCGATTATGAGTGCGGTTGTCGCCTTTTTTATTTACTCGGTTAACGTCTTTGTAAACTTATGATGACCCATATGCTTATGACTAGGCAGTAGGTGCGATAGTCAACACTCGTGAATGTAACTCAGCCAAGCCTTCCTGCATTTTGTTTTGCAATAGATTAGTCAGCTCACTTTTACTACGACCTTGCGGATCTATCGGCTCTAAAGGCAAGACATAAGCAGTAACGTCTTTACTGTCCAACACCTTTTTCAAGCTCTGTTTCATTGTTAGTTTACCGTAGTACGGCAGTGACTCGCTCAGCGTGCCGTCTTTATCGACATATGCAATGAGCATGGGTCGCACAGGCACATCTGCGTCTATCGCTGCCTGTAATAGTGCACCGTGAATGCGCTTGATCTTTTTGCCATCCGTGGTGGTGGCCTCAGGGAAAAAGATAACCGAAAAACCTTTCGTCAAAAAGTCAGCAATCTGAGTTGACACTGAGCCTGCATCACCAGAGCCACGCTCGATGAATAACGTACCGGCTGCATGGGCCAGTTGACCAAATACTGGCCACTCACCTATCTCAGCTTTGGATAAAAAGAACGCCGGACTGACAGTACCGACCACTGGAATATCCATCCACGAGACGTGATTCGATACCCATAGCCCGTGATGCTGCTCGACAGGCTCGACCTCGACGACTTTTACACCAAAAGAACCCACCATCTTGCGACAAAAAGTCTGGATATAACGAGGTAGCGTTTCGCGCGGCGGCTGCTTAAATGCCCCAATGCGTTGAGCCGTACGTAAACCGCCAGCTATCGTCGTCGTCATACCGGCGATTTGCTTGCCACGTCCCAGCTGTTTTCTGAGTGAAAATCTTGACTTATCTTGGCGCATTTTCGCCCTCATGATTAAATAACTGTTGTGTAAGTGGTCAAAAAAACTGATTAAGTATATCAAAATTATGATACTCAGTGATAGCCTGTTCACTCAATCAGTGCTAAAGGTGGACGCTGTAACATAAAATCATCGCTAATTATGGCTATACGCTTTAATATCAAGCAATAAGACCACATATAGAGGGTCAGATGAGCGCTTTATCAACGTTTATTAAACGGATCATAGCGACATATTTACTTTATTAAATAGGTGATACTCTTTGGATTATTTTGAAAGACACGAAGGTGGTGAACGCGCCATTATAGTACATTTAGACATCCGCCAAATTCAAGATCCTGATGATCTTAGCGAGTTCGAACTACTGGCTGACTCAGCCGGAGCGGATCGTTTGGCACTCGTGACAGGATCACGATTAAAGCCCGATGCCAAGTATTTTGTTGGTAGTGGCAAAACAGAAGAAATTGCAGAACTGGTCCGTGAGCATGACGCTGACATTGTCCTTTTCAATCACAACTTATCACCATCACAAGAGCGTAATATCGAGTCGGTAGTCAAATGCCGTGTGCTTGACCGCACTGGTTTGATATTGGATATTTTTGCTCAGCGAGCCCGTACCTACGAGGGTAAATTACAAGTAGAGTTGGCTCAGCTCAATCATTTGTCGACGCGATTGGTTCGTGGTTGGACGCATTTGGAACGTCAAAAAGGTGGTATTGGTCTACGCGGACCAGGTGAGACCCAGCTCGAAACGGATCGTCGGTTGTTGCAGACACGAGTAAACCAGCTAAAGAACAAGCTGGAAAAAGTACGCCAAACCCGAGCTCAAGGTCGCGCTCGCAGACAAAAATCAGACGTGCCGACCATCTCGCTGGTTGGTTATACTAACGCAGGAAAATCAACTTTATTTAATCGTTTGGTCGATGAAAACATCTATGCTGCCGATAAATTATTTGCCACCCTTGACCCTACTCTGCGCCGCTTGGACTGGCAAGGTGTCGGTCGAGTAGTTTTGGTTGATACGGTTGGCTTCGTCCGCCACCTGCCGCATGAGCTGGTCGAGTCATTCCATGCAACATTGGAAGAAACCTTAGAAGCTGACTTATTACTTCACGTTATCGACTCTTCTAGCGAAGACATGTATGAGCAAATTCAGGCAGTCAAAAATGTATTGGCCGAGATCGACAATGATGTCCCAGTGCTGAACGTATATAACAAGATCGATTTGACTGGTGAGCCTGCCCAAATCGGCTACGCAAGCGAAGGCCAACCCAACCGTGTTTATGTTTCTTCTAGAGAAAACCTAGGCATAGAAGATCTATCGCTTGCCGTTCAACAGCTACTGACTGGCGCCCTGACAACATTTAATCTGACCTTGCCTTATAACGCTGGTCAATTCAAAAACACCTTGTATGAGCTGGACGTTATCTTAGAAGAAAGCTACGATGACACAGGGCATGAGTGCTTAACCATTCGCTTGCCCAGCGACAGGCTCAAGCAGCTCCTCGGGCAGGCCGAACTAAACCCATCAGATGTATTGCCGTTAGCGCAAGCCACCCTGCTTATGCCAGTACTCGAAGATTTCGAAAAACCTGATGAAAGCGACAATCAAACGATGACCAAAGCAGAAATACAAGCTTTTGATGACTTTGATGCTCAAAACGCTACAGAAATACCTGCAGAAAACTCAGCAGTACAAAATACTCAAAACCCTGATTCACAATCCTAAAAAGCAAGTGAGACGACTCATTTGACAAAGCAGCGATACCGTAAACAACCTGTCTCGTCGTGCTGTATGACTTGTTTGCTAGGGGCTACATGAACAGTGGTTCTTTGTGTAAAAGTAAACGGACGGTATCAACGATACCGTCCATTTTTGTGTCTTGTATATGTATGTACCTTAAGGCATATAGAGTATGGACTTTATTAGTTGATCGACACGCTATATAATCGCCTGTTGTATGCTTAAAAAATACAGATATATACAGCCTACTAGCTGCTATATAAACAACTATTGCCCATTGTAATTAGGGTGTTGAGACACGCTCGATACGCCCTAATAGTTGTGCTGCTAGTAATGCGCTGCGCCATACCATCTCTGACCTGGTCAAACTATTTATGAAGCCTACTCACCTCTCCAACATACCTCTATGGTTAGCGATCATTCTGACTTTAGCGATGGTCATCTTCGTCCGTGAGACAGCCGTTATCATCTGTCAGTGGGCAGGTATCGAAAAAGCCGCTAACATCGTCGGTCTGGTGGCCATGTTTATTATTTTGATGGCATGGCGATTGCTAAAAGGTCTACCCGACTGGCTCACCCAAGCCAGTAATACTCTGTTGGTCGATAGTGGTTTTGCATTTTTACCCGTCTCTGCTGGTGCAGGTCTTCTGTTGTTCGCCTTAGGAGATGAGTTGTGGGGTACCATGCTAACGATGATTATCAGCACACTCATACCGCTTTGGGGCTTGGCAATACTTGCCAACCGCTGGCTCAGTAATAGTGCCAACGCTGACAGCAACACGGTCAACAAGCAAGAAACACAAGTATAGGCTGTATAAAGCTGTATAAACAAGGAAAGATGATGACTTTTGATAGCGTATTTGTGGCGACACTTGCAGCAATATTACTGACCTTGGTGGCGCACGTGACTGCTCGCGTTCTAGCTCGTAAGCTCTCTTGGTTGCCGATGGTCATCACCGCTTTGGTGTTGGTTCTCGTATTTTTGTTTGTCTTACAATGGGACTACAACCACTATTACAGTGTTGCTAAGCCAGTGTTTGATCACTTACTAGGATACGTCACCGTACTACTCGCTGTGCCCCTAGCAGCAATGAACTTCAAAGGCTTACCTGTAAAAAAACTTACTATAATCGTCATCATTGCGAGCGTTGTTGGTGCATTACTGCCGATGTCATTGGCCTACCTGATGTCATTGAGTCATGACACGATACTGGCTTTCGCCACCCGTTCTGTGACTACGCCTATCGGTCTGAGTGTGGCGGATTTAATCCAAGCACCACTTGCTTTGGCAAACCTGATAATCATCGTTTCAGGGCTACTCGGTGGTGCTTTAGCACGGTTCTTATTTCGAAGTGTCGAGGACGATCGTGCTAAAGGTCTGGCGCTTGGGTTGGCTGCTCACGCATTTGGCACGGTAGAAGCTTGGCAAATCAGCCATACTGCTGGCCGTTATGCCGCATTCGGATTGGCTGTCAATGGACTCATCACCGCCATCTGGGTGCCCATTTTTATTAGTGCTTTCAATATCTAATCCGCTGTTTGACCCGAACTCTACGGAGATTTAGGTCAGACTCTTACAAACCTTACGTAAAATTAATATACATAATTATATATTTATTTTACGCGATGTAAAATCATATCCTATTGATTTACTTTATATAATTTACAAATCAAACCCTGTTTTCATGACTTCTCGCCATAATACCATGCGTTAAAAAGCGATTATATGCTATAGTAAACCACGATTATTGTTTGTATCTACTGCAAATGATCGTCACTCAGACGTGGGTTCAACCAGCAGTTTTGTGCAATAACTGCTCTCTTCTGACCACAAAGCCTCTGTGCAAGAATGACCAATTCATCTCGCAAGACAGCACGCTTATGGGTAAAACCATTTGCCATTATTCGATAAAAAGTGATACCTATATGATAAATGTAACTGCTATGATGACTCGCTATTTGTCTCCCCTACTGTTAGGCACTATCGCTAGTACGCTTGCTCTATCTACTTTTTCTGCTGCTACCCATGCTAGCAACATGTATATCCTCAAAGATGAAAATGGACAAGTACTACTGACCAACGTCAGTCAGCAAAGTGGCAACTTCGAAAAATTCACTAAGACAGTCAAAGTCACCAGTTATGCCAGCTCTAAAATGTACGATGGCAGTGGCAACAACTATGGCAGTAGCTCTGCGAGCAATAGTGGTAACCGTAATGCTTACGACAACTATATTCGGGCTTCTGCTGCCCGCCACGGCGTAGATCCTGCGTTGATGAAAGCCATGATGCATACTGAGTCGGCATTTAACCCAAATGCACGCTCACCAGTCGGTGCCCAAGGTCTTATGCAGCTGATGCCGGCCACCGCTCGCCGTTTCAAGGTTAGCAATCCTTGGAACCCCGCTGAAAATATTGAAGGCTCAGCCAAATATATCGCTTGGCTCATGCGCCGCTTTAACAACAATGTTGAACACGCTATCGCAGGATATAATGCTGGCGAAGGCAACGTCGATAAATACGGTGGTATCCCACCTTTTAAAGAAACCCGTAACTACGTGCAAAAAGTAATGAGCCGATACCATAGCTTGTACAAAAATGATGCTGGGCTATCAACCATGTCTAATACCAATAACGGCCTACAAAACGCCAGTTACGGTACCAGTAAGTAGTAATAGCAACAACGCGAACTACGTTAAATCAGCGTATGATGCATTGCGCTAACTTGCTGATGGTCAATATACTCCATTAGCGTAACGACATAACGCCCAAGGACCAATGCACAAAAACCAGCACTCAAAAACCAGCAAAAATACCAGACATAAAAAAACCCCATTATTGATTCAATAACGGGGTTTTTCATGCTTAGTGGCTTTATACTCGATAAAACCAAACAATAAATGCCAAATAAAAGCTACTTAGCATTTATCGCCATCACGAATAGATGCTATAGCTTAGTTGCTAGCAGCTTGCGCAGCAGCAACTTCAGCAGCAAAGTCTTCTTGCTTCTTCTCGATGCCTTCACCAACTTCTAGACGTTTGAAGCTAAGTACTTTTACGCCTTCAGATTTCAGTACGTCACCAACTTTCTGGTCGTTATCCATGACGTACGGCTGACGCAGTAAAGTAACTTCGTCTAGGTACTTACGTAGGCCACCTTCGATCATTTTTTCAACGATGTTGTCAGGCTTGCCAGATTCTTTTGCTTTTGCTTCGATGATGTCTTTTTCGCGCGCTAGTACATCAGCAGAAACGTCTTCAGCATCTACTGCAACAGGGTTGAATGCCGCGATATGCATGGCAAGATTTTTGCCAGTGTTTTCGTCGCCGCCTTCGAAGTTGACCACAACACCGATACGCAAGCCGTGACGGTATGATGAGATGTTTTCACCTTCTAATACTTCAACGCGGCGGATCTGAATGTTCTCACCGATTTTTTGTACCAAAGAAATACGTGCTTCTTCAACTGTCTGACCATCACCATATGGCAGCTCAGAAATAGCAGCCACGTCTGTAGCGTTGTTTTCTAGTGCGAGGTTCGCTACTTTTTCTGCAAATGCAGTAAAGCCGTCATCTTTAGCAACGAAGTCAGTTTGACAGTTAACTTCTAACAAGAACGCTTTTTGATCGCCTTGAGCGATAATGATAGCGCCGTCAGCTGCGATGTTACCTGCTTTCTTAGCCGCTTTAGCTTGACCAGACTTACGCAGGTTATCGATGGCAACTTCGACATCACCATTTGCTTCTTGTAGTGCTTTTTTACATTCCATCATGCCAAGACCAGTACGGTCACGCAATTCTTTTACCATTTTGGCAGATACTTTTACTTCTGACATAAGAGTTACCTTAGTATTGTTATGTGTGGGAGTGCTAAACTTCAGCTTAAGTTGTTTTACTGTCTGACGATAAAAACCGGTTGTACGATGTCTCTTTTTTCGTAATCAAAGTGCTCATTATGAATCGTCATAATAGGCGCTGTTACAGCAAGGAAAAATATAGGTGATAATACTCACCTATAAACGAGCTATCCATCAACAACAAGGCATGACGAGTAAAACTACATCATGCCTATTGTAAGCTTTTACGCTGTTAATAACGTTATATGGATACTTATAGATTCACTATCAAGCTATCCTTACAAAGTTAAACCGCTTGAGTCAGCTGTTTACTCTGCTGGAGTAGCCGCTTCTTCTTTGGCTTCAGCTGGTGCTTCTTCTGCAGGCGCTTGTTCAGCTTTGCCGCCAGCTTGAGTCTGTGCGTATTCTTTACCAGCGATGATTGCATCAGCCATAGAAGTTACGTATAGAGTCACAGCACGGATAGCATCATCGTTAGCTGGGATGATGTAATCAACGTTATCTGGGCTAGAGTTGGTATCAACGATACCGATAACTGGGATACCAAGATTTTTTGCTTCTTTGATAGCAATACCTTCGTGATCTACGTCTACAACGAAGATAGCGTCAGGTAAGCCGCCCATATCTTTGATACCGCCAAGTGAACGCTCAAGCTTTTCCATATCGCGTGTGCGCTCTAGCGCTTCACGCTTGGTTAGCTTAGCAAAAGTACCGTCTTCTGATTGCTTTTCAAGTTCTTTTAGACGGTTGATTGACTGACGTAGCGTTTTCCAGTTAGTCAACATACCACCTAACCAGCGATGGTCAACGTATGGCATGCCAGCACGTTGAGCTTGCTCACGTACGATGCCGCTAGCAGCACGCTTAGTACCAACAAATAATACTTTGTTTTTCTTAGCTGCTAAGCCGTTTGCGTAGGTCAATGCTTCGTTGAAAGCTTTTACAGTGTGCTCTAGGTTGATGATGTGAATCTTGTTACGAGCACCGAAAATATATGGACCCATTTTTGGGTTCCAAAAACGTGTTTGGTGACCAAAGTGAGCACCAGCTTGTAGTAAGTCACGCATTGCAATTTGTGTTGGGTTCTGTGTAGCCATGGGAAATATCCTATTGGTTGGGTTATGCCTCCACATCACAAAAACTGCCTATCTGGCGACACGCATCTGCAAGTAGTTAGGTTCTGTACCAAACTGGTTTGCAAATTAATCAAGTCGCCAAACACCCAGCAATTTTTTGCCATGATGTGTGTGTCATTGGTTGATTAAAATTTAGTTGATCAAAACATTGAGCTATCGTTAAATTTGGGTAAATACTCAAATTCAAAAGAATCATAGAAATAGCTGCGCTGTATTTTATCATACAACGCTCAATAACTACTAGTGATATTATGGTTTTTACCGCAAGTAAAAACACTGTCAAATTGATCAGTATTCATGGCCATTGGCGGTGTTCTGTGTGCGGTATTTTGGTAAGTGGGTTTTTGACATATGACACTGACGATCTGGCAGTTCTCAAGCCTGCCAGTGATCACCTAGGCGTTAGCTATTCTGCATCATCAAGATTTAAGTTGCGATCTATCTGCCAAATCAAAAAGCTGCCAAGACTCATGAGCACGAACATAGCCATGCCGACTTTTAGCACCGGATTGACAGGAAACAGATTTAATAACAACCCACCAAAAATACCGACCGAAAACATAAGCGAGCCTTGTAAAGCACTTGCCATACCAGCACGGTGTTTTTGAAAAGCCAAAGCAATTGCTGCGGCGTTTGGCTGAGTCAACCCAAGACCTGATATACAAAAGAAGATACACGCCAACACTACTGGCAGCCATACATCACTACCTAAAAAGATACCTACGAAAAATAGCATGCCCGATGAGGTCACTTGCATCATCGTGCCAAAGCGTAAAATACTCAAAATACGGAATCGACTGGTCAACCATTGATTCAACTGGCTCAAACCAACGAAACCAGCCGCATTCATGCCGAACAACCAACCAAAGTGTGTCGCAGACACCCCATAAGTATCCATGATCAGTTCTGAAGC
Organism: Psychrobacter sp.; assembly: GCF_030457785.1. Lineage (GTDB taxonomy): Bacteria > Pseudomonadota > Gammaproteobacteria > Pseudomonadales > Moraxellaceae > Psychrobacter. Next base: position 11,558 of record NZ_JAKDUI010000056.1, read on the forward strand.
AGAGCTGATATAGACAAACATTGAACCCATCAACAGCCCACCACCAACCGCCGGATAGTTGAATTTAGGGTCTTTAAGTAAGTCTATATATTGACTGAGAACTTCTTTGACAGGGCGTACCTTGCGGTTTTCTTCTGTAAGTGTTTCGAAAAAGAACAACTTGGTCAGTAATAGATTTAGCATACCAAAAGCAGCTAAGAACCAAAAAATAGAATGCCAGTCAAAGAAACGCAAAAATAGTGCCCCGAGCGAGGGGGCTAATATCGGTGCCAAACCCATCACCAATATCATGATGGAAAATGCTTTTGCCGTTTGCTTAGCCGTCAATCGGTCGCGAATGGCAGCTCGTGTCACCACCGAACCAACACAAGCACCCAGCGCTTGCATGGTTCGACCGACAAACAGCACATACTCATTGTTGGTCGTCGCACAAACGATCGAAGCGATGACATAAAGCGTCATGCCTATATATAAAGGCTTAACTCGCCCCACTCGATCACTCAACGGACCATAAAACAGCTGACCAATGACCAAACCCACAAAATACGCTGGAACAGAGTTGGCGATGAAGGCAGTTGATACACCAAAATCATCTGCCATAGAAGGTAAGGCAGGCAGATACATGTCGATGGATAACGGACCTACTGCGATAATCAACCCTAGCATCATAATCCATGCAACAGGCAGATCAGAAGATTTCACGCGGTCAGTAGATACAGAGGTACTAGGCAAAGAAGATTTTGGAGCAGACATATTTAGGCCGTTTTATATTGATTTTTATCTTTGATATTGTCGTTATTATATAGTTTAAATTGGAAGGCATATTAGGCCGTGTTCTCATTTAGGTATGTAGAATGCCTTCTTCAAATTAAAGACACACCCTAATCCGCACTGTTCATCTACCCCGCACCATTTATCTACATAGGTAAACCATGCTGTATCGTAGCTTTATCTGTGATTTCAACACGCCAGAACAAAACAAACCTAAATAATTAAAAGCATCAGAACCGTGAGCCAAATCTCTGCAGTTTTGACTATTTAAAATGAACTACCCACTACCTTAGAGGTAGGGGTTTCTTAGGTAATGCTCATACT
>NZ_JAKDUI010000057.1 GCF_030457785.1 Psychrobacter sp.
AAATATGGGTGTGATGCGTTTTTTCCTACAATACAGCGATACAAGCGCCTTATGTTGATACGTTAAAAAACCAATCCGTTAGTGCAACATATTGCCAAACTCACAATAATAAATCACCATCACGCCCAATGTGGAGAAACACAATGTCAGATTTAAACACCTTACAAAAACTGGCCGAAAAACGTCGCTCAATCTATGCGTTGAGTGACGAGCTACCAGTAGCAAATGATGAAGTTGTAAAACTGGTTGAGCACGCGATTATGCATACGCCATCATCGTTTAACTCGCAATCGACACGTGTCGTTGTTTTGTTTGGCGATGAGCACCAGAAGTTGTGGGATATCACTGAAAATGCATTGCATAAAATCGTTGATGACGAAGAGAGTTTTAAGTCAACAAAAGAGAAAATCAATGGTTTTAAGGCGGGTGCAGGTACTATTTTGTTCTTTGAAGATCAAAACGTGGTGGAAGCCCTGCAAGAAAAAGCGCCTCTATATGCAGACAAGTTTCCAGTTTGGGCACAGCAGACCTGTGCGATGCATCAGTATGTGGTTTGGACGGCGTTGGCGAGTATTGACGTCGGTGCAAACTTGCAACACTATAATCCAATTATTGATCAGGAAGTGGCCGACACTTGGGATATTTCTGAAGATTGGGAGCTAAATGCACAAATAGTATTTGGGGCAATTGAGCAGCCCGCAGGTGACAAAACGTTCGAGCCTATGGAAGAGCGTTTAAAAGTACTTGGTTAATACCTTAAGTTATTCAAGGCTTGTGTAAAAACCATGATCAGTTTCGAAATAAAGAATAACGCCATCTAACGGTCGGTTAGATGGCGATTTTTATGTAATACGCCCTAGTAACTTTTAATTGTTTTTGTCAGCCATCAAGCTATTTGCAACCCATGCTGGACCAATTAACAAAAACTGCAAATCTTCGAAAAACGACGGTTTTTTTCCTTCAATTTTATGACCGATGAACTGTCCAATCCATGCAACGATAAAGACACCTGCCCAGACTTTAAAGCCCCAAGGCAACATCGTCATGACAGACAAGCAGATTAGGATGAAAATACCCATTGCCAAAAATAGCGGTGTGGATAAGCGCATATAGAACAGTAGAACTAAGGCACTCAGCACCAGGGTAAACCATACCGACAGCGACATTCCCATCCCAAGTAGGCTAACAAAGATAGTGGGAACGCATAGCCAATGAATTTTTTTGTTGATTAGGTTTTGATGGCTGACAGAGTACTCACTGAGCCACTGTTCGAGCGTGCGTCTAGACATTCGTGGTTGACGAGACATGCTAACCTCCTTGTTAGTATTTAAAATAAGTTAGTATTTGAAATAATTTAGTCTTTTAAATGGTAATGTCGTTTAAGCTTCAAGACATTAGTGCTATCAGTTTTAACATTAATGTCGCTAATCTGCCATTCTATCTGCTAAACGATCCAGTCAAAAAAGACACTAGGACAAGTGTATTTTTGCAAATGGAGATCAAAACGAGATAAATTTGGCTTAGCAAGAAAGACAACTATTCGACAAGGTTGAGAAAATACTTAGCCGTTTCGACCCTGTGTTTTAGATCGACATCATGATTTAGCCTTGTTCACTACGATGCCATTCATAAAGACCAATGAAAGAGTTGACTTGATAGATCATGGTTTGGATAGCAAAGATATAGTTCCCCGACATTAGGTTAACGATTAGCCAGACGAAGTTGACGATTATCCATAACCACCAGTTAAATGAGTAACGGAGAATCATGGCTGCCTGTGCGGTAATGGACAGCACAAACGCGATGACGTTGATCCAGAAGAAGGAAATAAACCCCAAAAACAGACTGTTATCCTCTTCTACGACCGCATAACCATAGCTTGCGAGCAGATCGTTTACGGTAGGAAATAGAGCCAGACCGATCACGATGAAGATCATGGTGATTAACCAAACGGCTTTATTGGCAGACTTGGGAATCATATCGCCGTCGAGGTCAGTGTGCTTTGACCAGTAAAACATGCCGTAGAGGTGGGTAAAAAAGTTGAAAAGTGGTGCAAGCATCAAGCCGACGGCACCAGAGGTAGCTTGTACGACCACTTCACCAGCGGTTGCGCCCATACCAAAACCATTGCCCATCACATTTTTGCGAAAAGAAAGCGATACGACGCAAACCAAGCCGACAAATGACACAGCCAAATAAAACCAGTCAAGGGTAGTGTGGTCTGTGGTGAGCCAAAAACCTGCGGACAGGGCAAGCACACCACAAATAAACCAGACTATAATCCATTGCACAGCCCATTTTCCGGTGATGTTATCTAGTAGCTGAATGCGCATAATTTATTTCCTAACAATAGATATTGATGGCAGAGCGAATTCTGCTGTTTTGAATTATAGCTTTTTATTAAAGACATACTGGTCGATAAAGTGTATGGCCTGCTGATAGCGGGCGTCATAATCAGGCTCATCAATCAAATGGGGCTGGATGTGATGGCGTGCAAAAATATCTACTAGCCGCTGCTCGAAGCGTCCGCGAGCATCATCTGTGCCTAACGATCGCATACCATCATCTACCCATGGCGTATTATTGTCCAACATGATGGTATAGTCTAAGCGAAATTCATCGATACAAGTAGCCACAAAAGGGTGGGTGCGATTTTCATACTCTTCACAAAACGCTTGAGTAGTCACGAAGTCCGTATCAACGATGGTTACTGGTGCGGTGGCCACAGAGGTTGCTTTACGAATCGCTTGTGCATGATCGAGTGCGATGGGGCTGTAATCACTATACTGTAATCCAACTTCGCTGCCTCCTAAGTCGGTACCGACGTACAAGCGACCCATTTCTAGCGCATAACTGGCGCCATAATAGTTGGCAAGTTTATGCACCAATGTCGTTTTGCCTGAGCTTTCCCCACCAACGATGGCGACGGTCTTAGTATAGTCACCGCGTGCTTCTGGATGAATCGCTGACCAATGCGCAACAGGATTGCCAGCGATGGCAAACGAGTCAAACTCGGGTTGGAGCGGAGTCGTCACTACTGGCATTCGTAGTCGATGGCTCATAGTACTCTGTGCCAACGGATGGTTTTCGGCCATAAATAATATGGTTTCTGGGGGCAAGTCAAGCGCATCGTTTAAGCGTTGTAGTTTGGCATTGCTGGCAGGAATATCAATGGTGATGTCGTGAAAACTGTCATGCAAGGGCAGTTCAATCTCATGGGAGGTATGCACATGAATGAAAGGCAAATCGGCACAAGCCATTTGTAGCCAGCGCGCTTTGTCTTGTAGAGTGATGTGAAAATCCGGATGCGGTGCTGGGTGTGCTGTAATGACGATATGCAAAGCTTTGGCCTGTCCTGCTGCCGCTAAAATACTGCGCATATGTCCCAGATGCAGTGGTTCAAAATATCCAATCATCAAACCTGTGGCGTACATAAACATCCTTATTATTTTAGTAGTCTTTGTTAGCGCTGTTTTTCGTTGCCCTTCGATCTGGGCTTTCAATCTGGGTTTTAATCCAAGGCCATAACTAAGCTGTCAATTATTTATGGCTGTGAGATAGTCAGCAAGATGTGACGACTGTTCTCGACCTATAGATAAATCGATGTAACCTAAGTTCTGCAAAACCAAATAAACACTGAACGAGCAATGAATGTGCTCCCTGTTGTTTAGAAGTTCGGTCAAATATGTTCGGTCAGATATGAAGTGTGAATGGCGTATAGTCTTTTACAACGAGGTGACGGTATCTCACCTTTCTGATTACACTAAAAAAATAGCTATAAGTAAAGTGCAAAGAATAAGGGTTTTAGCAATGAATTCTTATGAAACATTTTGAAATAAATATTTAGAATCAATGGGTTATGGTCGAAGATGATAGGTTGAAGCAAGCTTGGGTAGCATAAAGTCACAAAGAACTAGTACATACCCAACAGTCGAAAACTAAATCGTTGATATACTAATTCGTAAGTTAAAAAGGTTTGCTCCAAAGCCTGACCGAAGACTGACTAGAAAATAAAAGATTATTAAATAAAAGATCATCAGGGTCAGAACCGTAAAAAAAGAAGAACTAAAACAATCGTGAATAATGATAAAAAAACAAATTGCAAATAGATCGCAAACAAATCGCAAATAGAGAGGTACCAAGCTTGGCTAAATTAGCAAAATTACATCGCTCACAAAATAGCCGCATGATAGCAGGCGTGATGGGCGGTATTGCAGAGTATTTCGGCTGGTCGCCCACTTGGGTGAGGCTTCTATTCTTCATCGTATCATCGCTGAGCGCCGCAGTTCCAGGCATCCTAATCTACATTATCCTTTGGATAGTTATGCCAAAAGCTAGCAGCGGTTCTTATCAGTAAGCCGTATTGATAAGCTGCACTTTAACGAAATCAACAGCTCCACTAAAAAAAAGCCTGAATGATCAGGATACCAGCGACATGTTTTTCCTCCTACCCAAATGTTTATGCATTTGGGTATTTTTTTTGTGCTAGTGGTATGAAGTCATCTGCACGGTCGTAAGATACCGTCAAAACCAAACGTACTGCTAAAAAAATATCACCGTTCAAGAACCTACAATATCCAGTACCACACTAATGCCACACTAAGAATCTCTGAGTACGATATAAATTTAGTTGCGGTAAATATGGATAAAATAGTCAATTTTTAGTAAGGTGAGCAGGCATATAGAGTCGTTGCCGAACAGGCTGTACGAGTGCTATCAACGTTTTATTAAATAATACTAATTCCACAGTGATTTTACTATGACATCCCAAGCGAAAAACTCTCAACCGATGACGTTTCAAGACTTAATCCTCACCTTACAAAATTACTGGGCCGACCAAGGCTGCGTTGTGTTACAGCCGTATGATATGGAGGTCGGCGCGGGTACTTTTCATACAGCGACGTTTTTGCGTTCGTTAGGGCCTGAGCGTTGGAATGCTGCTTATGTCCAGCCATCACGCCGTCCTACCGATGGTCGCTACGGTGATAATCCGAACCGCTTGCAGCACTATTATCAGTTTCAAGTGGTACTAAAGCCGAACCCACCTAATATCCAAGAGTTGTATTTGGATTCGCTCAGAGCCATCGGAATTGATCCATTGGTGCATGATGTGCGCTTCGTTGAGGATAACTGGGAATCACCGACGCTTGGCGCATGGGGGCTTGGTTGGGAGATTTGGCTCAACGGTATGGAAGTCACACAGTTTACTTACTTCCAGCAAGTGGGCGGTATTGAGTGTTTCCCAGTCACTGGCGAGATCACTTATGGTCTTGAGCGTTTGGCGATGTATGTGCAAGGTGTCGATAGCGTTTATGATTTGGTCTGGGCTGATGGCGAGTTTGGTCGTGTGACTTATGGTGATGTTTTCCATCAAAACGAAGTTGAGCAGTCTACTTACAACTTTGAGCATGCAGATGTGCCGATGACGGGGCAGATGTTTGACTTTTACGAGCAACAAGCCGATAAGCTCGTTGAGGCGGGGTTACCTCTACCAGCTTATGAAATGGTGCTAAAGGCGTCTCATGCCTTCAACTTGCTGGATGCCCGTGGTGCGATTTCAGTGACTGAGCGTCAGCGTTTTATTCTACGCGTCAGGACTTTAGCGCGCAAAGTTGCCTTTGGTTATGTCGAAGCACGTGCCAAGCTAGGTTTTCCAATGGCAGATGAAGACCATCGCCAAGCGGCGCTCGATAAGTATTTGCCAAAAGAAGAAGCGGCAACTGACGATACAGACAGCAGTCAAACTACCGATAACAAGCAAGCTACCAATAATAAATAGGAGCATCCCATGAGTACCATTTTATTTGAACTGGGGTGTGAAGAACTGCCTCCAAAAAGCCTAAAGCCACTACGTGATGCGTTGCTAGCCAGTGTCACTGAACAGTTAAATGAAGCGAATATTGGTTTTGATGGCATCACAGCGTTTGCTGCTCCGCGTCGTTTGGCGATTCAAATTCAGGGCATTAGTGACAAGCAGCCTGATCGTAGCGAGCAAAAGCGTGGTCCTGCGATTAAAGCAGCATTTGATGCTGACGGAAATCCTACGCGTGCTGCGATGGGTTTTGCTAAAGGTTTGGGCATTGATCCGAGCGATCTCATCACCATCAACACCGATAAAGGTGACTATGTGGGCTATGAGCAGACCGTTCATGGTCAAGCGACCACTGAGTTGTTGCCAAATATTTTTCAGACGGCGCTCGATAATCTACCGATTGCCAAGCGTATGCGTGCGGGCAGTAGCCGAAACGAATTCGTGCGTCCAGTCCAGTGGGTAGTATTGATGCAAGATGAAGCTGTCATTGATGCTACTATCCAAGGACATGAGACGGGTGCCAAAACTCGCGGTCATCGCTTCCATAGTCCCAATTACCATGGTATTGCTCACGCCAATGACTACCTTGAGCTGCTTGATGGCTTAAAAGTCGTGGCAGATTTTGATAAGCGTCAGATGCTCATCAAAAACCAAGTCAAAGCATTGGCTGATGAAGTCAACTCAGATGCCATCGTGCCTCAGGATTTACTGGATGAAGTGACGGCATTGGTTGATTTTCCAATCGCGCTCAGAGCCAGCTTCGAAGCACGTTTCTTGCAAGTGCCGCAAGAAGCGCTTATTTCAACCATGCAAGCGGACCAAAAGTATTTTTGTTTGACGGATAAAGCTGGCAAACTGCAGCCGTACTTTATCTTTATTACCAATATTGAGTCATCAGACCCGAATCAAATCATCGAAGGGAACGAGAAGGTCGTGCGTCCACGTTTGGCTGATGCTGAGTTTTTCTTTTTACAAGATCAAAAGCAGCCATTGTTTGCTCTTACAGAAAATTTGAAAACTCGTGTTTTCCAAGACAAGCTAGGTACGATTTGGGAGAAGTCTGAGCGTATTGCTAAGCTTGCTGCCTTTATCGCGACGCTGATGCAGCAGCAGGGCCATGATATTGATGTAGATGAGGCAGTACGTGCAGGCATTTTGTCCAAAGCAGATTTGGCGAGCTCGTTGGTCGGTGAGTATCCTGAATTGCAAGGTATCGCTGGTACTTATTATGCGCGCCTGAATGATGAACCAGAAGCAGTTGCAGCCAGTCTAGAAGAGCAGTATTTACCTAAGTTTAGTGGTGACGTGTTGCCAAAAACCCCGATTGGTATCTGCTTGGCATTGGCAGATCGATTAGATACGCTCGTTGGTATTTTTGCGATTGATCAAGCACCGACAGGATCAAAAGATCCGTTTAGCTTACGTCGTTCCGCCATTGGTGTCTTGCGTATTCTGATTGAAAAGCAGTTACCGATTAATCTTGTCGCACTTGTCGAACAGGCGATTAAAGGCTATAGCACAAATGAAGGTAGTAAAATCACCAAAATGGGCGATACCTTTACGCAAGTGATGGCATTTTTAAACTCACGCTATCGAGCGATGTATACCGAGCAAGGCGTCAGCGTCGATACCATCCAAGCAGTGCAAGCCATCAACCCGCACATGCCGCTGGATTTTGATCAGCGTATTCGTGCGGTACAAACGTTTAGCGAATTGGCACAAGCTGAAAAGCTCGCTGATTCAAACAAACGCGTTGCCAATATTTTGGCAAAATCAGAAGTCAATGTGGCTGATAATGTTGACGAGACGTTACTGTCTGAACCAGCCGAAAAAACGTTGTATCAGGCTGTTCAGCAGGCACAAAAAGACGTCACGCCATTACTTGAAGCAGCTGACTATACAAAAGTATTGCAAACTTTGGTTAGTTTAGACGAACCACTGACGCAGTTTTTTGCGGATGTGATGGTCAATAGTGAAGATGCAGCATTAAAAAACAACCGTTTAGCGCTACTGAAGCAAGTTCGCGCTTTATTTTTAACAGTGGCTGATATCAGTGAGTTACAGCTTTAAGTTGTAGCCTTTATCTATCATCTGTACACAAAGGAGCATTGCTGTGGTTGCCGTTATTATTGTAATTCTCGTTATTTGGTTGGCGATGTGGGCGTTTTATAAATTTATGTACCCACGTCCGCCTAAAAGTATGATGCCAAAGGAAGGAGACGTCGTCACACCACGGAATTGCAGCTTTTGTGGGCACAGCCTGGCAGAATATCGCGGCGTCCTTGAGACCAAGCCAGTTACGGCTGTCACAGACCCAGCAACGGATTGTGATAGTAGTGTTGATGAGGAAAAGAGCAACCAAGAACTGTTTTTTTGCAATTATGAGCATCAAGCGGATTTTCATGCAGGCAAGGTCTATAAAGAGAATGATTAGATAAGTTCAAGCTCTAAATCATCGTTGTTGGGTGGTATAGGTCAGGGCGTGTTGAATGTTTAACATGTTTTAGTAAATAATTGGTTCAGATAAATAGTCGGCTCGATAAAAAAGCGCTTAGCTCAATGAGCTAGGCGCTTATCTGTTTGCTTAGACTTTACTAGTAATAGTGCTGTATCAACGGCATATTATTTACAGTGTGTGCTCGCAGAGTCATATCAGTAGCGCTCTACGAGGTTAGTTGGCTAGCGAGTTGGCCTATAAGATAGAATGCGCATCTTTTGTGATTTTATTCAGCAAAACTCTTGTTTGTTGGTCTTGTTTGGTTCGCTCCGCATCTTTCTGTTGGTTGGCACTTATTCTTTCATACAGGTTCAAGCAGCACAGTACTAGGATACTTTCTTGACTGAGGCTTGGAGCGTCACGTCTCAGCTCTAATGCGTAGTTGTTGATGTAAGTCACTGCTGATTGTAAGTCTTCTTGCTCATCTACCGGGCAGTATATCGGATAGGTGACACCAGCAATGGCAATATCCACTTTTTTGATTTGTGGTTCAGGTGTATTTTTGTTTTTTGACCCTGGCTTAGTAGTGTTGTTCAATGGGTTTGAGTCAGCCAGTGCGTTTGTCTGTGTCTGGCCGTTTGCAGGCTGTTGGTTTGGATATTCAATCTGGTTGTCGGTCATGATAAATCCTACAATAAATATATGTCATTAAAAGGCGTAATATAGGGTATTACTGATATCTGTTCGGTAGCATCACGAATCATGGTGTCCAGTAGGGTGTTACGAACCTTCGGCTTGATCGATACGGGTTAAGCGTTTTAATACCACTTGAGTGCGTTCAGCTGCCAGTTGATTCTTTTTTTGCAGTTCGCTATTTTGCTCTTGAACGTCGTTATACTGCTGCTTTAGTTGCTTATTATGCTGCTGCAGTTCACTGTTTTGTTGCTGTAAGTGGCTGATTTTCTTTTGCAGTTTGTCCTGCTCCTCGCCAATCATGTGATGTGCTTCGGCAAGGCTTTGGTAGCGATTGTCGAGATCTTTCAAATGTTTTTTGGCTTCATCACGCTCGGCATGGCTAGTATCGACTTTGCTCTGTAAAGCGGCAAGTTCCTTTGGGTCTGTCGCTGGCTGCTGCTTTAAGGTGCTAAGCTCATGACTGACTGTTTGATACTGCTTTTTGATATCGAGTATCATTTTTTCTAAGGTTTTGAGTTGGTCGTACATAGTCAGTTTTTATCCTTAATAAGCATAAGTGAATGAATATTGTTGTATATGCTTAATAATGCCATAGGTGAACACATAATATCTATATCAACAAAGTAATTACACGTATTAGACTGTATTAAATGACTTGTATTAGTCGAGGCTTGAACAAATATATAGAGCTCAAGTGGTTTCTATTTTATAAATTATAATCAATGACTGGGATATTTAGTATGAATGATAACATTTCTGGCTGGAATACTTGGCTGACTGCATTTGACGATTGGAATGACGTGTCGGTCAGTGAGGTGCATGGCTTGATGACAGGGCTAATGACTGCTTGTAATGCGCCTGACGAGCAGGTGTGGGCGACTGTGTTTGAAGAGTTGAGTTTTGCAGCACTACCAGAACCTGCATTGACGCTATTAACTGAAGAAGCAGAAGACACGGTGTTTCAGCTCAAGGACAAAGATGATGCCTATGCTTACATGCCTCTGCTACCAGATGATGAACATGACTTGTACGAGCGTGTGATGGCATTGAAACAGTGGGCCAATGGGTTTATGACGGGCTTTGGGATTACGGATTGTAGTTTGAGCGCAGAAGAAAACGAAATGCTATCAGATTTGGCCAAAATAGGCGCTATTCGCTTGTCAGAGGATGAGGACTTTGAAGGTGGCGAAGAGTCTTATCTTTATATATGTGAGTTTGTGCGTATGATACCAGTCAGCTTTGGTACCCGTAAACGCAAGCCAGTCAAAGACATAGCTTTGATAGCTGGACTGGCAATCGATGCCAAGACCAACAAAGAATTACAGGCGGAAGGTAATTTGCCGAAACCAATACCACCTGTCATGGATGCTATGAACCAAAACAATCCTTCATAGTCCGTGTCGCTTGTTCAGGTTAGTTTAGTCAGTGTAGATTGGACGAGCAATGAAAAGCGCTAGCACAGCGCGTATTCTAAAGACGTGGCTTTTTAGCCTATATGATGAGGATGTTTTATGACGATAAATCATAGTGCTGTATCAGAACGGGTTTACCCCGCACAGAGTATCGATTGGCTTAAACGCCTGATTGGCTTTGATACGGTCAGTCGCCATTCGAACTTAGTATTGATTGAAGACGTGCAAGCATACTGCGAACAACTAGGGTTAGCAGTGGATTTGACCTTTAATGAAGCCAAAGACAAAGCCAATCTATTCGTCACCGTGCCAGCTGGGAAAAATGCTGATGAGCTAAACGGTGGTCTAGTGTTGTCTGGTCATACCGATGTGGTACCAGTTGACGGTCAAGAGTGGACGACTGAGCCGTTTACCGCCACTATCCGTGGTGATAAATTGTACGGTCGTGGTGCTTGTGACATGAAGGGGTTTATCGCCTGTGCACTGGCGCTATTGCCGCAAGCAGTGAAATTATCTAATTCAGGCCTGCTCAATCGTCCGATACATCTAGCACTCTCTTTCGACGAGGAGGTAGGCTGTTTGGGTGCACCTTTGATATTGGAGGATCTAAAAGCACGCAACATTGAGCCCAATTATTGTATCGTTGGCGAGCCCACTAACATGGCGATGGTCGTTGCTCATAAAGGCATTGCGGTATACCGCTGCCGCGTGCATGGCAAGTCTGCCCACTCTTCGCTGACGGCGCAGGGCGTCAATGCCATCAGCTATGCCAGTCGTTTGGTCGGCTATGTCGACGAGTTGGCTGAAGAAATTAGTCATCGTGATGATAATGATGATTTGTTTGATGTGCCGTACTCTACCTTATCAGTCGGCACGATACAGGGTGGAACAGCGACCAATATCGTCCCCAACTTATGTGAGTTTACCTTTGATTATCGTAATCTACCGCATATGACCCAAAACGATATCCTCACACCGATCAAAGCCAAAGTGGCAGAGTTAAGTGTCCAAATGCAAACGCGTGCGCCAGAAACAGGCATTGAGCTGCTGCAAGAGGAAAACGTACCTGCCATGACGGATAATGACAGCGCTGAGCTACAGGCGATGATAGCTGCGTTAACGAATGATGATAACCGCCATAAAGTGGCTTATGCGACGGAAGGTGGACAGTTTACCAATGCAGGTATTCCGACAATCATCTGTGGCCCTGGTAGTATCGAGCAGGCTCATAAGGCCGATGAGTACGTTAAGTTGACTGAAATTGAGAAGTGCGATCAGTTTTTACGGAAGCTGCTGAGTAGCTGCGCGACCAATTAGGGCCTGTTGAACACGCTCCAGTCAGTGCTAAGATATACTTTGGTTTACAAGACACCGTCTATGCGACGGTGTTTGTTTTTTAATATGTCTGGTGTTTTGAGTTTTCAAACGAAAGAGTAGGAGTTATTGGATGTATTGGCACCTGTTTGCGATATTTTTTGCGAGTACGTTTTTTATCTCAGCAACGCCTGGTCCGAATATGCTGTTGGCGTTTCAGTATGGTATGAACTATGGTGTCAAGCGGACGCTATGGACACTAGCAGGTCTTAGCGTTGGGTTGTTTATATTGCTACTTTCGACCTTGCTTGGACTGGATGTTATCAGTCGGCAGTCACCTTGGTTGCTTGTGAGTATCAAGGCAATAGGTGCAGGCTATTTGATTTATTTAGGTGTCATCTCTTGGCGTGATTCAGGCGATGGTAACTTGATGAAAGATGCTCGAGAAATGAGTGAGGAGGTCGCAGCCGATTATCCTGATACGATGAGCTCTATCGCTGATGCGCAAAGCCCTCAACCTCGGTCATTATCGAGTGCAGCGGTCAATGCGTCGGCGATGTCACCAGTGTACCCGAGCAATACGACTCTATTCCGCACAGGTGTATGGGTATCACTTTCTAACCCCAAAGCCATTCTGTTTTTTGCAGCGTTCTTTCCAAAGTTCATCAACTTTGGTGCGCCATTGTGGCCGCAATATATTATCTTAACCATAGGGTTGTTTTTGAGTGAGACAATTTGGCAAATGGTGTATACATTGGGTGGAAAACAGCTAGCAGGCTGGCTGGATGTGGGCAATCGTTTGGCGTGGCTAAACCGTGGTTGCGGGGTTATATTTATTTTAATTGCCACTGCTTTATTGACTGAAGTATTAAATAGTTTAATGGTTTAAATATTATTTATGGCTATAGTCAGTTCAAAATAAAATTGTTATGGTTAGGACAAACATCATAAAACAAC
>NZ_JAKDUI010000282.1 GCF_030457785.1 Psychrobacter sp.
CTAGGTCTTTTTTTCACCTTGCATTTGGTATTGCACTTCATGTGTTAATCTAAGTACCCTTTTATTTTGTGTTGTGTTTGATAAACCCTAGATGTGATCTCATGTTGATCATAATGCTAGAGATCAGTATTTGATACTATTACCCACTCACAGCCAAGCAGTGATATCATATGCACCTGTTTTGTGAGTACCCATATCGTACTAACATCTGAATCGTACTAACATCTGACAATGACAGCGTCGCCGCTATTTCTGATGTCAAACCCCAATGACTATTACCTTTTGCTTTCCATGTTCTACAGCCGAGTCTCGCTATGCCCCACTCTCGAACCAACCTAAACGCCAAACCCAAAAAAAACGCCCCTTACTTAATCGGACTGTTACTACGTTATAGTCTTTTTGCTGCCGCTATTCTGGTGTTATTGGCAGGATTGCTGCTAACCAATTGGTGGCTCATACTCTTGGGTGGTTTTGCATCGGCAGTTGGTATTTACGACAAGATTCAGTCCAAACACGCCATCTTGAATAACTACCCGATTGCTGGTCATGTACGCTATATATTAGAAAACTTTCGCCCTGAGATTCGTCAGTATTTGCTCGAAGACGATAAAGAGCAGGTGCCGTTTTCACGCCAGCAACGGGCACTCGTCTATCAGCGCGCCAAAAATGTCAGTGATACCAATGCTTTTGGTACATTAGACAATTTATATACACAGGGCAAAGAATGGTTTTTACAATCTGCGGTTAGCGAACCTTTAGAACATAAAGACTTCCGTATCATGGTTGGTGGTGACCGCTGTCAGCAGCCACATGATATGTCTGTATTCAACATCTCGGCGATGAGCTTCGGCAGTCTATCAGCAAACGCCATTATGGCACTCAACCAAGGTGCCAAGCTGGGCGGATTTACCCATGATACAGGCGAAGGAGCCATCAGCCCTTACCATAGAAAGTTTGGTGGAGATTTGATTTGGGAGCTCGGTACTGGGTATTTTGGTTGCCGTGATGATAACGGTAATTTTGACCCGCAATCCTTTGCCGAAAAAGCAGTCGATCCACAAGTCAAAATGATCGAGATAAAACTGTCACAAGGTGCAAAACCTGGCAAAGGTGGCGTCTTGCCAGCAGAAAAAATCACACCAGAGATCGCAAGGACTCGTCATATCCCTACTGGTCAAGACTGCATCTCTCCTTCTTCACATACTGCATTTAGTACACCGAGGGAGCTGGTCGCATTTTGGCAACAGCTGCGTGAGCTGTCTGGTGGCAAACCCGTTGGATTTAAATTGTGTGTTGGTCAGCCTTGGCAATTTATGGCCACGGTTAAGGCAATGATTGAAGCCGATAACTACCCTGATTTTATCGTCATCGATGGTGCAGAAGGTGGTACCGGCGCAGCACCTGTTGAGTTTATGGATAACGTAGGCATGCCATTGGTTGAAGGTTTTTTACTGGTTCATAATACATTGGTCGGCGCAGGCATTCGCGACAAAGTAAAACTTGGTGTGAGTGGTAAGATAGTTTCTGGCTTTGATATAGCACGTCTGATTGCACTGGGTGCCGACTGGTGTAACTCAGCACGTGGCTTTATGTTCGCGGTTGGCTGCATTCAGTCTCGCTCTTGTCATACCAACACCTGTCCGACAGGCGTCGCAACCCAAGACCCATATCGTCAAAAAGCCCTTGATGTACCAAGCAAAGCAGAGCGTGTCGCAAGCTTCCATAAAAACACCCTCAAATCACTGGCCAGTATCGTCGGTGCAGTTGGCTTACAACACCCCAGCCAGTTACAGCCATATCATATCGCCCGTCGACTTGATGATGGACAAATAAAGCTATTATCCAAGTTTTTTTACTTTACCGATGAAAACGCATTATTAGACCAAAGCGCCCGTGCAGATATTTTCAACCAAATGTGGGTAATGGCTAACCCCGATAGCTTTTTGGCAAATAATGATGCTCTCATCGCCTATAACAAAGACTCTCGAGATAAAGGAAAGAACACTAATGCACCAACAGAAAACAGCCCTGAAAGCATAGAGGACAACATAGATGGTGGTAGCCTCATTGGTAACGTCAATAATACCTTTCGTGATTTTCCACCTAAAGATGACTAAAGAACAGTGACCAAGAAAACCGACGAAAAGTGGTTAGCAACTATTGATACGCTTTAAGAGATACCGGTACACCATCGGTTAATATATTGACCCCTGCCGTCAAATCCGTACACATAAACTTGGGAGATTTTAGTTACGCAGCTTGACGATAATAATCAAACCACACCTGTCTTGGCGATTGATAGCCCAAACCCTTTT
>NZ_JAKDUI010000283.1 GCF_030457785.1 Psychrobacter sp.
AGATTAGTGAGGTGCTCTTCTTTTTTCAATCACTTTCGAAGTTGAGAGTGGGGTTTAGTTTACAACGGGTTATCTTCATAAAAGTAGTCTAGCATAGTGCTTATCTACTACAGCCCCATGATTATTTATCTTTGTGAGTTGACGCTGCATCGTCAGACATGCTGAGTGATCGAAGCTGATCTAAAAGCTGACTGACCATATGACGAGGATAAGTGTGCCCGGTTGGCATGATAATATGAGCGACCTGACGATACAATGGATCGCGAACGCTATATAAATCTTGCAGAACTTTTCTCGGGTTGGGCTGCTGTAATAAAGGTCGAGATTTATCTTTGGCCGTGCGAGCCATTTGCACATCGACAGGCGCATTAAGGTAAACCACAATACCGCGCTGCTTTAATAGTGCTCGGTTTTCAGCAGACATCACTGCCCCACCGCCAGTAGCTAGAACAACTTGTGTTTTTTGGGTCAGCTCATCAATCGCTCGCGTCTCACGCTCACGAAAACCAGCCTCACCTTCTTTGGCAAATATCCACGGGATGTCGGCGCCTGTTTGCGACTCAATATACCAATCACTGTCCACAAACGAGCGCCCTAACTGCTTTGCTAGTAGTTTACCAATTGTCGTTTTCCCTGCTCCCATCGGACCCACTAAAAACACCGACGGTAATTCCTCCACCATAATAATTACTCAGCTAAATTGGCTATGATACAACGTCATTGGTATTCTGGCTAGTAACGTGCGGTGTTTATTGTTACACCAAAATCAAAAAACATTATCAGTAATAGGAAGCACCCTTAGGGCGTGTCATCATTTAAATAGTGAGGCTTAAAATGAGATAAATTGACGCCAATCAAGGAAAAAATTGCAGGGAATATGAGCATATTCACACGATTTTTGGCGGTGAGTAGCAAGATTTAGCCATTTTAAAACCACTAAACGATTGAATGCGTTGATTGATGACACGCCCTAACATCTACAAGAGATATTTTTACCAAGCTTCCTACTCAGATTTTAATATGCATTTCAGGCTCAAAACCTCAAAACTACTCCATAAAAAAAGCAAGCACTGAAGCTTGCTTTTTTACATGAGGCTGCCAGAGTTTAGTTCAAACGGCTGGTACCGTCGTTGATGAGTTTTGGCGTGACGAATATCAATAGCTCTTCTTTAGAATTACTACGTACATCTCTACGGAAGGCACGGCCAATATAAGGCAAGTCTCCCAAGAAAGGCACTTTATCTACTCCATTACTGGTGCTATTTCTAAAGACGCCACCCAATACAACCGTTTGACCATCTTCAATAATAACGTTGGTCGCAATAGAGTCTTCAGTAATAGCCACTTGATTGTTGACGATAGTCGGTGTTCCATTGGTAATCAACAGCTCCAACCCTATCTTACCGTCAGGAGTGATATTTGGTGTGGCTTCTAAACTCAGCGCTGCTTCTCTAAAGCTGGTCGTCGTAGCACCACTCGCAGATGCTTCCTGATAGGGAATCTGTGTGCCTGAAGAAACTTTTGCTGTTTGTTTATCAGCGGTCAAAATTTTCGGGGTTGAGATGACCTCACCACGATTATCCGCTTGTAGTGCTGATAACTCAAGATCCAACATCACATCAGATATACTAAGCAACCCAAAGGCTATACTACCTGCTGCATTGTCAATGCCTAAGTCTACATTTAAATTGTCAGGGCGACTAATGTCATATGAGGGGTAAGATACTGTTTGACCATTAACAGTCGTTGTTTCTATGTCAAAATCTTTCAGATCCCATAAGGTCTGGTCACTACCGCCTACCAATAAATTGCGATTGTTGGCTGCACCATCTGATAAAATACCCCACTGAACCCCTATTTCTTTACTAAAACTATCAGACGCACTAACGATACGCGCCTCGATCATGACTTGACTAACCGGAATATCTACCTTGCTAATTAAATCATGAATATTTTCAATACTGTCCGATACATCCTTGACAATCAAGGTATTGGTACGCTCATCAATTGTCACCGTTCCTCGGTCAGACAATAAGGTGTTATTGTCACTGTTGTTATTTGAGCGACCACCGGAGGAGCCGCGACCTTGCGATATCAAGGTTAAAATATCTTGTGCTTTGGCATAGCTTAAGCGGATATACTCAGTACGTAGAGGGGCATAAGACTCAACTGCTTGCTGCGCTTCAAGCTCACGTGCCTCTTGCTCACTTAACTCTGCTGCAGGTGCCACCAAAATGACATTGCCATTTTCACGCTTACCTAACCCCAGTTCGGGATAAGCCACATTGTAACTCATTGATACTATTTACAATGT
>NZ_JAKDUI010000058.1 GCF_030457785.1 Psychrobacter sp.
ATAAAAATAATGGATGAAGTGATTTTAACGCAGATGGGATAATTTTGTTAGATGGTAAGGCAATTTATCAGTCTTTGCATAAGTCATTAGCGCCCGTTTGCTTGTACGACCATGGACTGACAGCGAAACAAATGCTGAGGATACATTGGATTTTTAAGCGGTGGGTATCTTTATCAGGTCGGTAATTGCAGACTGGGCAGACTGGATGGAGGGAGTTGCTATGAAAGCGCTTAAGGCTGGTAAGCAAGCGTTGCACGTGAGTCTTACGCTGTACACAAGCCTTATGTCATAGAATAAGCCAAGCGAGTGTCAGCTTGGCAGCAGTATGCTGGTTAAAATCGCAAATTTTACGATGCAGATTAAGGTAAAAATAATGACTGACTCAACGATTGTTAATCGCCACCACCACCGCCATCACAGCCGCCGCTGTCTCCACCACTATCGCTAAAGCCACTACTATTCTCATGATCTCCACCAGACGAGTTCGTCCCTCGCTTTGAACGACTAGACCAAGTTATTACTTTAATTAAAATAAACACGACCACTATCCAAAAGACGATTTTTAAAAACATCATATCAGCCATATAAAAAAGTGAAGTTTTTTTTAATACCTATAAAGCTTAGGGTGTGTCTTCAGCGCCGATCGTCACTCACCACCGCCGTACCGTAAGCGATGGCTTCTACCATGCTGCCCAATTGATTTACGTTGGTCACTTCCAGACGTAAGCCATAGATATGAGTACAGCCTTTGGACTGCGCCTCAGTACGCATACGGACGATAGCCTCTCGACGCGCGCGATCGAGCAATGTCTCATAAGTCGTCAGGTTTTTGCCAAATATATTCAACACTCGAGCGATGATCATCTTAAAGTAATCTTGAGCGATAACGACGCTACCAAGCACCAACTCACCCTGACTATCGGCCGCCAAACTAGGCCGATAGAAACGTTCGCTGGAGACAACGATATGGGCGAGGTCTTTTTCTGCGATACTCAGCTGCGCTAAATGCTGACGCTCATGACGCGTACCAAAAAACCACCCCACTATAAACAGAAGAAGGAGCGGTGCATAATTGATGAGCATCTGGGTGAGTGACTGATTCATGGCACGTCTCTTCTCATAAAAAAGCTATCATGCTTTTTAAGTGGTTAACCAAAAGGATTGAAACGTGGCAAGTCATCAGATGGTGCCTGCGTGGAAGGCTCTGATGATTGACTCGGTAATTGATAGCCCGTGTGGTTATCGTTGTTACCGTTATTATCGTATTTATCAGGCGATTGAGGTGCTTGATGCTGCTGTGCAGGAATGGCTTTGACTGCTGTACCATAGACAAACAGCTCCGAGGCACCTTGGGCGATACTGGAGGTCGAAAATCGCAGGCCAACGATCGCATCAGCGTTGAGTGCTTCTGCCTTGATGACCATGCGATCTATCGCCTCTTGGCGAGAATCTTCTAACAGCTCAGTATAAGCAGTTAGCTCACCGCCCACGATGTTTTTTAGACCAGCAAACAAGTCTTTGCCGACGTGTTTTGAGCGTACTGTACTGCCATACACCACATCCAAGCGCTCAGTAATTTGATAACCCGGTAGATGCTCAAGATTGGAGAGTTGCAAAGCCATGATCTTACCTTATCAGTGCACTAGCATATTGAAATATGCCAGTTGAAACGAAATTTATCCGCGTAATGCTTAATCCACTATATCAATCGTTGGTATGAAACAATAAGAACAACTCAGTCAAATTGCCTTCGATACTATTGGCCATCTGTACGAGTTTATCTTCATCCTCGCGCATCTCTGCTAACTCGGGGTCTTCGTCATCAATACCACTGAAGACAATCATCGGTAACGTCAACACAGCCACATCTTCTGCTGTCTCTTCGTCTTCAAACCAATCACTGGCTTCCTCACCGTACATCGCATCTACAAAGCCAATTGACCAAGCAACGATATCTGATTCGTCCGAAAAATCAACGGCCACGTCTTCATTACCCGCATCTTCACCGAATGGCAGCTCGATTGGGGTTTCATTTTTTATCTCAGCAACGATAGCGGCACGCCAGCGTTTGATGCCATCAAGGACGTTTTCAGGAATCTCGCTCGCATGACCTTCAAACAACGCATCTAACCAGTTAGGTAATGGACGGCCGATGACAGTGGCTGTCAAAAAACCATGCGCAGCGACACTGTCGAGCACATAAGGGCTGTCCTGAGTGTCTAAATAGTCTAGCAATTCGTCAAAGCTTAATGGATTACTCATAAATCAAAATCCTTAAATGAAAGCGTATAATCGCAATAAACGCTCTGTTAAATGCAAAATAGCAAACAATATGAAGCGCATTGAGATGTAGATTGAAAACCAAACAGCCATTTTACAAAACGGCTGATTAAAATCTCATAGCAAACCAGTTGACAGTAAACAGGCTGACAGTAAACAGGCTAACAATGCAAAATCAGAACAGCATTAGCCATCGATGTAGAGAAGTACCAAGACTATAGAAAGGTATCAAGATACACGATCGGTATAACAGGCTTGGTGAAACGTGCTTTCAATGGAAAGCTTTAGTTGACTAAAAACAGCAAGTGTTATGCTATGAAACTCGTGTCGATGGTCTGCATTTCAGGGTAAAAATTAGAGGTCATCGTCATCCCAATCTTCATCATCCCAGTCTTCATCGTCATCCAAATCATCAAGGTCGTCGATGTCATCTTTTAGCTCTTTAGCCAAACGCTTTTCTTCTAGCAAGTTGTCGATTAACCGACGCTTCTCAAGGCTGCTTAGACGTGTGCGCACACTTGTCTCGGCTTCTTCTACCATCTTTGCGTCATCATCGTCGGCAAAATTATCATCAAAATCGTCGTCAATATCAGCATCACTCATGACAAACTCCTATCATTTATAGCAAGGGTATGAAAAATACATCAGTATATACATGCCTTATAAAGACTCAGTTAAGTGTTGTCAATCCTTTTTATTACTATGGCATGATTTCTATCAAGCACCGAGGGAACTATATAGGCTTCCGCCCAGACAATTGTAAAGACATCACCGGCCAAGCGCTGTTTGGTTCTAAGGAATCTCTGGGCTAAGGTTTTTCTAGGCTGTCGATCATCAATACTGCGTTACGAACGTCGACTAAGCGCTGAATCATCGAATCATTACAACCGTCGAATATCGCACATTCACGCTCATAGACTGTCGTCGGGCGCATAATGTTTTGTACTTGCACATGGTTGCTGATTTGCTTTAATCCTGCATGAGGCAATAGGATCAGCATCTGCTCTTTTTTACCAACACTCTCTAGCAAGTGCGTCATGGCCCCACTTTGAGCATCGTCGCTGACACCCGTTTGGGCAGGGAACGCCACGCGTGATAGCTCGGTATGTTTGTCATAAATAATTTTATTTAACATCAAATACAGCTTGCCTAACATCACACCCGCCAGTGCAACCTTGGCATGGCTGTTATCTGCTTTTAGCAGCACACTCGCGCCTTTTTCATCAAAAACCGGCTCATTCATCAGACTGACACCCAGTAACAGCGGCTGCTTTAGCAACTCTGTTATCGCTTGGTTTAGCAGCTGGGTACAGAGTGCCAGATAAGGCTTCAACTGATTGGGTACTAGAAGATCTAGCATATTGTAATCATCGTATAGTACAACCTGTACTCTAACACTATCAAATGACCGGGTTGCAGATAATTGGTTTTTGCTATGGTTGAATATAGAAGCTTTGCTATCAGTGCTATTGAGCTCAGACGTCGTACTATTTGATTGCTCTGTTTGCGTACTAGTGGCAGGCGCAGAATGATCGGCGTCGATGTCAACGTCAGGACTTTGGCTCGCTGACCCAGGGTTCTGTTGACCTTTGATGTACTGGCTCAATTCCCCCTTAATATTCATGTTGCGCACCGCCACTTTTTCCTGACCAGTTTTATCATCCACGGTAGCTTCAGATCCTTGAGCTTGTTCTGGAGACTGGACATTGTTTGTATTACTGGCTTGACCATTATCGGCAGTGGCTAGGGATTTGCTTGAGTGGTCTACTGTATCAGAAGCAGCCACATCTTGGCCCAGATCACGTCCACGACCGCGCTGGCTGAGCTGCTGATATTGCTCACGATGAAGTTCTTGGACATCTCGACTGATGGCGTTTATTTGCTCTTTGGTCGGACGTGCGAGATAGCCATAGATGAGCCACAGTAGTATGTGTAGCACCATCGTGCCAACGACAAACGGCCACTGCATCGCGATGATCTCGCCTTTGCTAATATCTTTTAGTGTCAAGGCCACACTACCGACCACCGCATCACCTTGAGTAGCGATTTGACGAATCGTCTCGCCTTGCTGCATCGGCGCATTACCTACTGGCACCAAGATATCGTCATTGTTATCTCTGATCAGGATTCGTGTCACATTCTGTTCGCTGGTATAGCGATTGGCAATGACACTCAGACTGACGCGATCTTTGTTTTCTAACGACAGCCTCGCCTCGTCTATCAGCTGAGCAACCATCTGCTCGCCTTTTAACGCACGGCTTTTGCCCAACTGCTGATCTGTGCTAATGACCAATAAAAGTGTCTGCAAACAAAAACTAACAAGAAGAATAATGGCAAACAACCCTTGCCGCGGCGCTAAATACGTCATGATATGGTAAACTTTTTTGGATAAATGAAATTAAAAACGAAGTGATCACTGATTTTTTTGCTAATTTTGGGCAACCACTCTTCTGGCGTACGTGTGAGACGTAGAGTCCCTCGAGGAGTCAATCAAGTCGCTTATGCTACTAGCAAGGTTCTGACATTAACAGAATTACGGTGTTAATAAGAGTCCATGATCAGCGGCATGGTCAGTAGATGGTTAGCTTACCTACTATATCACCATAGCGAGCATTATGGCGGTAGTAGTTATATAAATTCATCTAAATACAATCACTTTTTTTAGTCATAACAGCCGTTTCTGAGCGACTGTCATACTTTGCGCGCTATCTATAGGCGCTGCCCAGTAAAACTGTTATTATTCCTAATCTTATATGAGCATACAAGGGACAATTGAGCCATGCCAAAAAATACATCGTATTCGTTACCAAAAGACAGCAAAGCATGGCAACAAGCCGTCGACTCTATTGCGTCACTACTTCCCGACAATACAAATTTACAAGATTTTGACGCGCTACAGTCCCTACCTGTTTTTGCTCTCGTCGTGGTTTTGCCCACCCAAGTATCGACACTTGATATCCATCAGTACGTCCAGTCTTGGGTTAACGAGCAGCCGAACTGGCATTTGGTCACGGTAGCAGAAGATGCTGACGCCAGTTTTGTAGACATTTCTGTCTCAGATATAGAGCCGACCGCCGACAATGCGCAGCGCCAACCTTTTACACAGGCGCAAGTATCTCGTTATCTACTGGTTCCAGTGACCGAGACGCTCATGCACCCTGCTAAAAAGACCGCAGCAGCGCATATCATCGATGACCAGCTAACCACTCGCTTGCGTCATGACTTAACCGAAGAGTATAAGAGTACTGCCCCTGCGGATAGTGCTGGAAACATAGATGTGGTCGACTGCCACATCTTATCAGTCGGTCATATGCTGCGTACGCACAAACTTGCTTGCTTTGATATGGACTCAACCTTGATCGAACAAGAAGTCATCGTTGAGTTAGCTAAAACTGCAGGCATCGGTGAACGAGTCGAAGCCATCACCGAATCAGCGATGCGTGGTGAGATTGACTTTGATGAATCTTTTGCCCAGCGTGTGGCATTGCTACAAGGCATCTCAACCGATGTATTGGACGATATTTGCAGCCGATTGACCTTATCAATAGGTGCTCGCACCACTATCAGTGCACTCAAAGCTTTGGGCTATCATACGGTCTTGGTATCAGGCGGCTTTACCTATTTTGCTAACTATATCGCTAAACAATTAGGTATCGATGAAGTGCATGCCAACGTATTAGATATTGAAGAAGATGAAGTCACTGGTCAGGTGCAGCTACCCATCGTCAACGGTGACAAAAAAGCCAGTATCGTCAAGCAGACTGCTGAGCGCTTGGGCATCGATATGTCTCAAGTCGTCTGCGTCGGCGACGGTGCAAATGACTTGCCCATGATGGCCATTGCTGATTTGGGCGGCGCTTATCACGCCAAGCCCATTGTCCAAGCTCGTGCTGACGCAGCGATCAATGTCACGGGGCTTGAGGGCGCACTTTACGCGCTTGGATATCCAGCACTCGCCCCCACAGAGTAAACCCAATTAACCACCCCACTAATAAGCTAGATTGATGTGTTTAACATTAGAGTATGTCTTCATCATTCAAAATGGTGATAGTTTTAAAATGATTATAAAATGAGATAAGTTGGAGTCAAACAAGGATAATAGCTAGATAGCTATCTAGCTATCTAGCTATTACCTAGCTACTCGATGATGTTTGGCAAAATTTAGCCGTTGTTATAGTCGATACAATTTAAAAGTAGTACAAGGCAAACGAGAGTAGATGTATATTTAATACTTCAAGCGAGGTTAACGCAGTAATGCTTTTATAGTGGACTGACTATAGTCCGTTTAAATCGCTATCAATAGAATTGAAAACATACTCCAATCTGGCTTTTGTGCTGCGTTGGTTTTTTTCTCTCACCACGCATGTCAATCACACATATCAACCACACATATCAATAATGAAGGATTTGTCCATGACGGCACCACAATCATCGAGGCCAAGCGAGTCGTCAGCGCCACAGCCACTGGATAAAAACCCTAATCCTGCTTTAAAACCAACGAACAACCCTAAATCGCTATTAGGGGTTTATGTCAAAGGTATGGCAATGGGCGCAGCAGATATTGTGCCGGGTGTCTCGGGTGGCACCATCGCGCTGATCGCAGGTATTTACGAGCGCCTGATCAATGCGCTGGGCAGCATTGGGCCCAACCTCTGGCACATATTTCGTCAAGAATATGGCATCAAAGGGTTTGTCGCTGTGTGGCGAAGGGTCGATGCGACATTTTTACTGTTCCTGTTATTAGGCATTGCCAGCAGCTTTATCACTCTAGCAGGCATCATCAAGCATTTGCTCGACCATCAGCCGCTATTGATTTGGTCGTTCTTTTTTGGTTTGGTCATCGCCACGGTTTTCTTATTACTCAGTGAGATTAAATGCTGGAATATTGGCCGAGCAATCTTATTTGTGTCTGGACTTGTCATTGCCATGACCGTCAGCAATTTACCCATACTGGCAACCTCACCAAGTTTGCCTTATTTGTTTTTTGCCGGCGCGATTGCGATTTGTGCCATGATTCTGCCTGGGGTTTCAGGATCTTTTATCTTGTTGCTGTTAGGTGCTTATGATGCAGTGCTAGAAGCAGTCGACACGATGAACCTCAGTGTGATATTTACCGTCGTCGCTGGTATGGCTACCGGCCTGCTATTATTTACTCGCGCGCTCAAATGGCTATTGGCACGGTATTACCAAGCGACGCTAGCATTGCTTACAGGATTTATCGCTGGCTCTTTAGTCAAAGTGTGGCCATGGAAGGTGGATGCACTGGGAACGCTAGACAGCCATGCCATCAACAATGTCATGCCGTGGCACTATCCCACTGGTGCCCACTGGATAACTACTGTGGGTCTGATGTTGTTGGGTGCGGTATTGGTGTCCATGCTGTCTTGGTGGGGCAGACGACGCCCTTGAGCATCCTAACTATGTTAGTACACACTTACACTCCTTTTCTAAAGCAACCCTTTACCATTCTACTCCATGGAATCTAAGCGCCCATACTCACGGCGCTTAGACTCATGATGCTTAGAGT
This sequence comes from Psychrobacter sp., assembly GCF_030457785.1. Taxonomy (GTDB): domain Bacteria; phylum Pseudomonadota; class Gammaproteobacteria; order Pseudomonadales; family Moraxellaceae; genus Psychrobacter. The sequence continues at coordinate 7,808 of NZ_JAKDUI010000058.1, forward strand.
CACGGCGCTTAGGCCTATTATGTTCAGGCTCGCGGTGGCTGGTTTGAAATATAACTTGATAGATAACTACCCCTAAAAAAACCAAACGTCAACGGTTGTCGCAAGACCACCTCTACCCTCTTTAGCTTTGGTCGGCAACCTTTCATAATAGTCTCATTGATGTTCACCTTACGAATACGGAGATGAATGATGTTGACGACTATATTTTCTTTTATTGAGATAGGTAACTGGAATGGCGCAGCTCTGCTTGGCTATGGGCTACTGCTAAGCTTAATAGTGGCACTCGCGCTATCATCGCAGCGTTGGTTGCTACTGTGTTTATTCGGTGGCATGGCATATTGGCTCGCGGTTGAAGCGATTCAAGGCGTATTGTCTAGTAGCTCTGTGCTATCAGGACTCTCAGTATGGCATAGCTACGTCGTGTCTATAGGGCTCAGTTGGTTACCTTTGATTGGATGGGTTTTGTACCGAGCGTTACGTTATGATGATGTCAGTCAATCAGTACGGCACCAACGTGAACTCGAAGCAGCACGCTACATCGAGCACACGCCAGTTTATAACGACGACTACCAACCCCGGTTCTATTAAATTTTTGATGGCGTGTTAGTGACTGGTGAATGTGTATTTTAATCTAAGCCAATTACAACCTAAGATACTTGCGATTTAAAACGCCTATGATCTAAAGCACTTACAAGACCTGTAAAAATCACCACCAATGTTACAAGACACTAAACGCTTTCTACTTAACTACTAAAGAATTGAGCGCACTCGATAGTTTATAATCTACTTATATATTTATGGCAAAAATTGATATAGAGTACACCTTATATCCATCCCTCATTTTTTAGGAGCCCCCTTATATGTTTACTATTCCTGTGTTAGATATCAAATCTGATCCGTTAGATGTCTTGTTGGCCGCGGTCGGTTATCGTCTCTCCATGCTAGCGGATAGTGACAACGAAGAGTTCAAAGCATTGTTAGAAGGTCGCAATGTCACTATCGAAATAGCCAGTGCTGAAGCCGAAGTCGCTCGCTACTTTAGCTTTGCTGATGGGCAGTTTGAACAAAACAGTGGTCATGCAACCGAAGCAGACTTGACCATCACATTCAAAGACTCAATGACGGGTGTTAAGCTGTTGACCAAAGGTGACCTGCCAAGCTTTATGACTGCGGTTCAAGAAGGCAACCTCAGCATCGAAGGTGAATATAGCCTGATGATGTGGTTCAACAAGCTTGCTAAGCATATCGTTCCTACCGTCCCAGAAGAATGTAAGACTTATATCCAACAAGCCAAGCCTTATGCCTATAAAGCGCAGAAATTTACAAATCACTGGATCGGCGTTGCCAAGCATAAATTGGGCAAATAACGGTAGATAAATAGCCACAACCGAACACCAGATGTTACGATAAAAACACGGCTGTGTATGGATTATAGTGACTATTTACTGACGTTCTGACTTTCTAAAAAGGTTGCGGTATACTATTATCGCAACCTTTTTTATTGCTTACACTTTACGATCTCAAGCTCCCTATCAGTCAAGCTGAGAACAGAGCCTCATATCACAAACACTATTATAAAAGGACCTATCTCATGGCAGGATTGCTCAGAATTTCAGAACCAAGCGCCAGCAACCCCACTGATGCAACTGATAACCCAAACGACCTTAGCAACAGCTTGAACAATGAGCTTTTAACTCGTTTAGCCACAGACGCTACCAAAGACGAACCGTCGATTACTTCTACTTATAGCCGTGAAGACATCGCCAAACTGTTTGACTTACCATTGATGGACTTGCTATTACAGGCACAAACGGTTCATCGCAAGCACTTTGCAGCAAATGAAGTACAAATCAGTACACTACTATCTATCAAAACTGGCAATTGCCCTGAGGACTGCGGCTACTGCTCACAATCAGGTCATCATCGAGACACCACCAAACTACAAGCAGAAAAACGTATCGAAGTTGATAAAGTCATTGCTGCAGCCAAACGAGCCAAAGCCACTGGCTCATCACGTTTCTGTATGGGTGCAGCATGGAAGCATCCTAGTGCCAAGGACATGCCCTACGTAGTCGAACTCATCAAAGAAGTTAAAGCCTTAGGGCTCGAAACGTGCATGACCCTTGGTATGCTCGATGATCAGCAAGCAACCCAATTGGCAGACGCAGGATTGGATTACTACAATCATAATCTGGATACCTCACGACGCTATTACGAGCAGGTCGTTAGTACCCGCAGCTATGATGAACGCCTGGACACTCTGGCTCATGTGCGTGACTCTGGCATCAACGTCTGTAGTGGAAATATTGTCGGAATGGGTGAGAGCCGCGATGACCGTATTGACTGGGTGCACGAGCTACTCAAAATGCCAAAAGCACCAGAGTCTATTCCAGTCAACTTGCTTGTACCTATCGCAGGTACACCTATCGGTGACAAGGTATTAGCGGAAGGTCAGCTATCCGTCCTGGAGTGGATACGCACCATCGCCGTGACACGCATCTGTTGCCCTACCAGTTACGTCCGCTTATCAGCTGGTCGTGAGAGCCTCTCTGATGCCGAGCAAGCATTGGCCTTTATGGCAGGTGCCAATTCGTTCTTTTATGGTGATAAGCTCCTGACAACTGGTAATGCCAGTCAATCAAGTGACAATAGACTGATGCGTGAACTTGGTTTAACCGCGCAATATGCGACTCCAAGAGCACCTAAGCAAGTACCCGTCATGGACGCCATGAGTGGCCACCAATCACAAGTCGTATTGGCAGAGTAATCCATCCTCATCTAGTTTGACTAGGCGACCTACTCTGAGGTCGCCAGCTTCATTACGCGCAACTTATTCAAAATTAGAGAAACTATAATGGCAGATTATTTCAATTGGATTAAAGCGGCTCATATTATCTCAATGGTTTGCTGGTTTGCAGCGATATTTTATTTGCCAAGGTTATTTGTCTATCATGCAATGAGTGACGACAAAATCAGCCACGAACGCTTTTCCATCATGGAGCGCAAGCTCTATCGCGGTATTATGACACCCTCAATGATAGCAACGTGGATATTTGGCTTGTGGATGTTGGGTCTGGGCTGGGAAGTCTACAAAACCCAAGGTTGGCTACACGTCAAACTATTATTAGTGGTACTACTGTCTGGCTATCACGGTGCATGTGGCTTTTATCGCAAAAAACTGATAGACAACCCGCATTATAAATCGCATAAGTTTTGGCGCTGGTTTAACGAAGTACCAGTCTTTGCCTTAATATTTATCGTGATTTTGGTCGTGGTGAAACCATTCTAGACACAGCCCAAACCTCTATAAAATGACCGCTACGAAATAACTGCTGCTAAGTAATAAGTACCTACAACGTCAAAGCGTCCGTTACTAGATAAAGTAACGGACGCTTTTTCTTAAAGCTTGTTAACCACTCAAAATTAGATGGTGCTCATCGCATCACCACACTATAGCTAATCGACTATAAGAAAGACACAGCAAGACGGAGATGAATTTTTTGTAGCCTCTGCCTGCATAGCCACAGCAAGCCAGAAAACTTGATACCATTTTCGCATTATTAGATACGATATTCGTTTTCTTGTGTATCAACTAGATCAAATGCTGGGACGCATGACTTGATAGACGTTGCTCAAATCATAAACGCGATAACGAGCAGGCTCGCGACGATCTTCACCAGCATAGCTGAGCATCAAGGCTTGCTGCTCGTACTCGTCCACCCAGCCAACAAACAATCCACTATGTTCAACACCATGATAGCCATGATTGATGTAGTACAACCAATCTCCTACTTTAATCTCATCACTACTGACATAAGGCCCTTGTCCATAAGTGCCTTTATGGATAATGTCGCGCGTCACTCCCGCTCGTTTGAATACCGCATCAAGATAATCCCAACAGCTTCCTTGAATGATGGCTCGCTCATTCAGCGCCATTTTACGAGCGGTACTGATAACCTCACTCGCCGCCATACCACTTTGAGACTCAGCACTACTCAGCAGCGGTAAGTGCTCACTATCGACGTTATCGTAACTCCCTGATAAAAACGCAGGCAACACTGTTGGTGATGGCTTCTCGACTTTTGGGTAACGATACGCTGTATTCACGGTTGTTTGCGCAGACTTTTGAGCAATCAGCGCACTCATGCTATCGGCGTGAGCCTGACCTATTAGGCTAAAGGAAAACAATAGACTGCACGACGCTGTAATTGACGACATCAATGTACGTAAAGGCAACATGACTCATTCCTTACCAAATATAACGGTGTGTTTAACACACTCCAACCTGCTTATCATCGTCAAAAAGTTGGACAGCTTAGAAAGTAAACGCTACTTGAGCATGCTAAATACTCTTAAAGCCACTCATAAAATTATTAGGCTTGCTATTACTTATAAACTATTTTGACATAAACTTGCAAGCATGACGGCTCTGGGATAACGGATAAAGTACTTATGGAGATACGTTAAGGCGAATTAACGGCACAAAGATAGACAGACTTAGACAAGTGCAATCAAGTAACATGACATCGTATCAGCATAAGACAAGTGACATAAGACAAAGGCTATAAAGCGCTGCACTGTCGCGAGTATCTATTAAAAAGACTCGAAAGAAGAAATCGGGAAGTTAAAGAAGAAAACTAAAAAAGGAAGGGGGAAAAGCTAATCACTACTCATTTTAATATTGGCATGGCGCTTCGATAGCGCTTGGCCTTTCATGATAGCTTGGGCAGCTTTGGCTTCTTGGAGACTGTCAAAGCCACTAATA
>NZ_JAKDUI010000059.1 GCF_030457785.1 Psychrobacter sp.
GGATAAAACTCATACGTTACTTTAGCATAATTTGCTTTTATTGCTCTTGAAAATACTCGGGCGTTTATTTAGATTTTTTTGGTCACACCGCAATTAAGGCACACAATTAGGACACATTGTATGACAGGTTCATTATTTATCGTCACCGCCGCCTCAGGTACCGGCAAGACCTCACTGGTTAAGCAGCTGCTTGCTATCACCAATGACTTAACCGTTAGCGTGTCACATACCACTCGTGCCCCACGTCCGGGCGAAATTGATGGTCACCATTATCACTTTACCGATGTCGATAGCTTTGTATCTGCTATTGATGACCATCAATTTTTAGAGCACGCTGAGGTATTTGGCAATTATTATGGCACTTCAGAACAAAGTGTGCGTAGGCAATTAGAAGCCGGTATTGATGTCATCTTAGAAATTGACTGGCAAGGTGCGCTACAAGTCAAAAAAATCTTCACCGAATCCACGATGATTTTTATCTTACCGCCAAGCATCGACACACTCAGGCAGCGTCTATCAACACGTGCTCAAGATACCATTGAAGTAATAGAACAACGTTTGGCTGGTGCCGTGGACGAAATGGCACAACACGTCCACTCTGATTATATCGTCATTAATGACAACTTTGAGGTAGCACTGGCTGAGCTAAAAGCCATTATCGTTGCTGACAGACAGACACTACATCGCCAACAGCAGCGTTACCGTGGCACCATCGCCGACCTACTCAACAATAAGGCAGCGGAATAGCACGTACGCAGAATAATAAAAATGCAGCCGAACGGCACATTCAACGATTTGGCTGTCTTATTTCTTATTATCTACATTAAGAACTAAATGATGACACCACGCAGACGAAAAATGCTACAATGTCCAGCTATTCCTTTTTACATTTTTTTGATATTATTTTTATTAAGCAGCGGGCAAGCTCTGTCGCTAATAAAAACAACCGAGGTAGCTATTTATGGCACGAGTGACGATTGAAGATTGTTTAGATAATGTAGATAATCGCTTTGAACTGATTTTAGTCGCAAGCAAGCGCGCACGTCAATTAGCCAAAGGTATCGCAGAGCCATTGGTGGATGTCGATAACGATAAGCCTACTGTGTTGGCATTGCGTGAGATTGCTGGTGGCAAAATTACCCGTGATATTCTAAATCAGCCAGAACATAACTTTGCTACGAACTCGCTAGATTTGGCTTTGTCAGGTGATCATAGTTTCTAAGCAACCTATATCATGAGTTTTACGTATCAGCATTTTGCATGGTTGACTGCTTTATGAATTAAAATAAACCGATTGATCATGAGAACCACAGCCGATGCTGTGGTTTTTTGGTTAGCGCATATATGCTAAAAAATAATATGACTCAATTTTGTTTTTTAGACAGACCGACGAGATGTTTTTATGATGTACTATCACCACACTACTGGTCATTTTAGTAATCATCTAGCCCTCAAACTATAAGATTGCATTAAAACTTAACATTTATTACAACCCCTAGTTGCTTAGCAGTTGACATTGAATACGTTTTACGATTTATTAGAGGTTAATCTAACCGTTTTCCAACCTTGCCTGTAACAGGTCAGTATTCATTCAGTAGCCACTTACTTCGGCCGATAAAAAGTCGACAAATTAGCCACTAAGCAATGAAAAATAGGATCGTCACTTTATGAGTCAAAACTTGCCTAAACTCAGTCATCATTTGGTCGATGAGGCTCAATATAATTTGTTGCGATCTGTAGGTTACCTCAATGCCGATGAGCGCCGTGATATTATTGACGCATGTGAGTTTGGTGATATTGCACATATTAAAGATAAGCGTAAATCAGGTGAGCCTTATATCACTCACCCTATTGCCGTCGCTGAGATATTGGCGGGCTTTCGGTTAGACCGAGATACTATTATCGCGGCAATTTTGCACGATACGGTAGAAGACACGGAAGTGAATGACGAGCAAATTGCGCAGCGTTACGGCACGGTCGTTTCGAGACTGGTCGATGGTGTCACCAAACTTAAATCTTCGATGCATAACAAGCAAGAAAACAAGGCAGCTACCTTTCATAAAATTTTGATTGCTACCCTTGCCGACCCTCGAGTATTAATCATCAAACTTGCTGACCGTTTGCACAACATGTCGACTTTAGACGCGGTACGCCCCGAAAAACAACAAGCAACCGCTCGAGAAACACTGGACTTTTATGTGCCGTTTGCGCGGCTGATGGGACTCAATGACATTGCTGACTACATCGAGGTGCTGTGTTATCGCAACCTAAACCCCGAAATGTATGGGAAGATCTCTGATAAGCTACTACAGCACGGTCTTGGACGCAGCTTCCAAAGAGAAGCCATCCATCGCTATTTAAATATTGTGCTTAATAACCTGGATCTAAACGGCCTAGTCAAAGTTCTAGACAATAGCGTCGTGATTTACCGTCAGTTCTTTCGCAATCGCGGTGAGATCAGCTCACTACTACGTCATTATGCCTTTGAAATCGTATTGGACAGTATCGAGGAATGTGACAAGCTAGCCTATTATCTTATTAAAAAGTACCAAATCAATGACACGCATATTGCTGATAACATCCGCCGCCCATTGCCTGGCGGTAACCAGTCACTGACACTCATCTATGAGCGTGATAATGATGTGGTCAAAGTAACTATTTTGACCAAGCAAATGCAAAATGCTGCCAGGCTTGGTGTGATCGGTGCCGAACACGCTTCTGACGTCAGCCAATCGGTCATTCAAGCCTCTTTACGTAATATGAAAGACTTGGTTGAAGAAGACTCACTACATGACGGTACCCCTGATTTTTCAGCAGCAATCTCTACCATCAATGAGCTAATGGATTATCTTCATTCGAGTAAAATGATCTGTTATAGTCCAAGAGGTCGCGCTTATGAGCTGCCTCAAGGCGCAACAGCCTTAGACTTTGCTTATGCCGTTGGACCAATGGTTGGCAATGTCGCTGTCGGTGCCAATATCGACGAAAAAGCGGCCAAGCTTGGCACAGTCGTCAAAAACGGACAGACAGTCGAAATCGAGATTAATAGTCACTCAGAACCAAAAGCCGAATGGATTGGGTTTGTTGTCACCAATAAAGCTCGTGAAGAAATACTACGGTGGTTTAAGGACTTGTCCATCGCCGACAAAATACATCACGGTCAGCAAGCCCTAGACCGCGCACTTAAAACATATCAAAAAAGCCTCGATGACCTAAGCGATAGCGATTGGAAAAACTTAACAGAATGGCGGGGATTAACAGAAAAAGACTCATTATTTGAGCAGATAAGCTCAGGGACTTTATTGCCACAGCTTATTGTGACTCGACTATTTAGTGATGAAGTAAACGATCTACACGCCAAGAAACTCAGTGATGATATCAACCAACCGCAACAGCTGATCGTCAATGCATCTGGTGTTGAACTTGACTTCGCCAACTGCTGCCACCCTATTTATGGCGATCCTATCGTCGGCCATCTATCACGTCATGGCTTGGTCGCCCATCGACACAAATGTTATTCGCTTGATGAGATTCGTAAAGATAACCCTTATCAAGTCATTCAATTGCGCTGGCGTAACGACGATGCCGTCAAACAAGGCGAACCCGAAGATCCTGAGACAAACAATCTCGATATCAAAAACAGTGGACAAGTCCGTTTCTCTGCCTACCTCAAGCTGTCTATTTCTCTCAGTGATGAACAAATCAGTGAAGTGGTTTATCATCTGCGCCAGCTCAATATGGGGATTGAAATGATTGATGTTCGTAGCACGGATACCATTCTTCATATCATTGTGCGCAGTCGCAATCATTTAGCACAAGGGATTCGCGAAATACGCTCATTATTTGGCTTCCCTAATATCGTCCGATTATATCAACTGTAATACATAACATGGGCCAGAGATAAAATACTAAAAACTGAATGACCATCTTCGCCTCATCAAACATTGAATGATTTATTGAAGCGCTTTTAGAAAATCTCAAAAAATATTGGACGATGAAATATTAAACAATGGTAAGCTGTGTTGTTTGCTTAAACATGGTAAATTTTTACAAAAAAAATCGTGGCTTGGTATAAAGTATTTTTAATTAGCCACTTTTATATTGAAATCTCACTTAATGGCAAAGCCCTTACAAACCAAAAAATATAAAAAGGATACAGTATGACTCGTCAAACCATCCAAACCGATAAAGCTCCTGCCGCTGTTGGCACATATTCTCAAGCCGTTAAAGTCGGTAATACCGTCTACATCTCAGGTCAGCTTGGATTTGACCCTGAAACAATGGAATTGCGAGACGGCTTTGAAGCACAAGCCAAGCAAGTTTTTGAAAATATCAAATCCATCTGTGAAGCCGCTGGCGGTAGCTTAAATGATGTCGTTAAGTTCAATGTATCACTCACTGATTTGAGTGATTTTGCAGTCTTAAACGAAGTGTTTGTTGCTAACTTGAGCGAACCATACCCTGCCCGAGCCGCTGTCCAAGTCGCTGCCCTCCCTAAAGGTGGCGTGGTTGAGATTGAAAGCATTATGTATATCGAATAAGACTCACATCTCCTCAAGCTAACAACATAACGACCATTCTAAATAACGACCGTTCTAATCGAGCCACTGTTACTTAGTCAGCTTAGCGTCATGCTAGGCTGGCTGACTTATGTTTTTAACCTTTAACTTTATTCAACCTCATACCATCTTCAAACACGTACAACTCGTGCGGACTCTATAATCTTGATAACTGCTTCATACCTACCCAATATCCGCTTGATAACTAAAAAACCAAAGAAACTCAGTAGGTATCTAAGAGACTTAGAAAGTTAAGCAATGTATATCTTATTCTTAGGTATGACCATTCTCTAATAATACTGTGAAGCCCATTATGTTGGTGCAAGTCGCTCTACCCGTACCCCTTCACCGAGTATTTGACTACCGCTTGCCAGTAGGTACGCAAGCCTCGCCAAATACGTCGCCAACTTGGTTACCACCCATTGGTAGCCGCGTCGAAGTGCCTTTTGGTCGACAGAGACTCATCGGTATCGTGGTCGCGCATGTCCGTGAATCTGATAGCACTGTATCCATTAACAAAATCAAATCTATTCATAACTGCTTAGATGCTGAGCCCATCCTAGATGACCGCTTGCTCAAGCTGGCTCATTGGCTAGCCCGCTATTATCACTATCCGCTCGGTGATGTGCTAGCCGTCCTCTTGCCTAGTCTGGTTCGTCAGGGCAAACCGCTGGATATTTTAATTACTCACTGGCGTATCCTGCCGCACATTACTGATGACGACTTTCATCCCAATGCAAAAAAACAAAAACAGCAATTTGATATGCTAAAGCTACACGGTGAGCGTGGTGCTAGTGAAGACACCTTACTACTAGAAGGAATGCAGCGCCCGTTTTTGAAAACGCTGGAGAAAAAAGGGTTGATAGAACACCATATTCAACCAAAGCAAGCCCCAGCGCCTGTCAAGCTTGCTAAAATGCCACTTGACCTCAATGATGAGCAACAGCAAGCAGTTACCGCTATACTCGACGCTCACGAAGCCCAACGCTATACGGGGTTTTTGTTAAATGGTATTACGGGTAGCGGCAAAACCGAGGTTTACCTACAAGTCATGCAAGCTGTGCTCGAAGCTGGTAAACAAGTACTTATCTTGGTACCAGAAATCGGTTTGACCCCACAGACACGTGCGCGTTTTGCTAGTCGGTTTTCTGCCGAAATTGTGCTGCTACATTCTGGCATGAACAACACCCATCGCCTACAAGGCTGGCAAAACTGCCGGACAGGTCATGCACAAATCATCATTGGTACACGCTCAACTGTACTATACCCGTTTAAGGATTTGGGATTGATCGTCGTTGATGAAGCTCATGACGGCTCCTATAAACAACAAGACACTTTGCGCTATCATGCTGCTGACGTTGCACTTTACCGTGGTCTACAATGCAATATACCCGTGGTATTAGGAACCGCGACCCCTTCACTGGAACATTTAAAATTGGTCGATGACGGTAAGCTGATGGAACTCCAACTGTTGACACGACCAGGCAACGCCAAGCCTGCTTCTATGCAACTGATCGATGCACGACAGCAAAACACCCATCAACAGACGACAGACGATGGTGCGCGCTACGACACAGGGCTAACGGATGCTATGATTGGTGCCATACGTCAGACCCTAGAAGCCGGTGATCAAGTATTGGTGTTTTTAAACCGGCGCGGCTATGCACCTGTTTTATTATGCGAAGCCTGCGGCTGGCAAGCAGACTGTCCACGTTGTGACGCACATCTAACAGTGCATTATAATCGTCAGAACAGTCGCCAACACAGGTTTAACAGTTATTTAAAATGCCATCATTGCGACTGGCAGGCTTATATTCCCACCGTCTGTCCCGACTGTGGCAGTCAAAATCTAGACGCCAAAGGTCTAGGTACGACCCGATTAAGCGAAAACTTGCACGCGATTTTTGCCAACCCGCAAACCAGTAAAGAGCTCTACCCCATTATTCAAATTGATCGTGATACAACCCGACGCAAAGACAGCTGGGAGAGCATTTATCAACGCATCAACCAAGGCAGCCCTGCTATCTTGGTCGGTACGCAAATGGTCGCCAAAGGTCACCATTTCCCTAACGTCACCCTCGTGTGTATGCCGAACGCTGATCGAGGCTTTTTATCGGCAGACTTTCGCTCTCCGGAACACACCGCGCAACTCATGATCCAGGTAGCAGGTCGAGCAGGTCGTGGTGATAAGGCGGGTCGCGTATTGATTCAAACGCTACAACCTGACAATGAGCTGTTATTGAAACTGGTAAAAGACGGGTATCTATCATTTGCTCGCAATCTTTTACAGGAGCGAAAAATGATGGGGCTACCACCTTATAGTCATGCTGCCTTGATACGCTGTGAAGGCAAAACTCTTGCTGCCACGATGCAAGCTCTCAAAGATGCAATCGCTATCTTTCCAAATGCGCATAAGCTGGCCGTGCTCGGTCCTATCGATGCACCGATGAGTAAAAAGAACAGCCGTTATCACGCACAACTGCTGCTGCTAGCCAAAGAGCGCCGTCAACTGCATCACGTATTGCAACAGTGGTGGCAGCCTGCACTTGCTTTGCCGAGCACTAAATACCTCAAAATGACCTTGGATATTGATCCTGTCGGCTGGTAGTTATTAAGCGGTAAAAGCGACCCTGAGGCACTTACATAGTTCGTTCAATAATAAACCCAAAATAACACCCTTAGAATAACTTACTGCATGCGTTTTTTTGGTTATAATAGCCATATAGCACCACAATTAAGCAGACTTATTGACTTTGACAACCACAGTTATTAGTATTTTTAAACGATTCATTGATGATACAACACTATGTCTAGACGTTCAGCACCCTTTGTCGCTCCAGATTATATCGACAACCCCACATCAAAAGATGGCAAAAAATATGCCAAGGCTTTGCTGTCAACGCTACAAGAAGATATTTCCAGCTTCCGCGATGAGCAGTTCCCGCCTGATATCTTACGCCAAATTCGAGACATGCCTATATTTGAAGGTAATTTAGCAGAAGTTCAGGCCTACCAGCAACGATGGCAAACGCTGCTAGGGCGAGCACAAGATTTTTATCCTGCTGCCAACACACCACCCGACTATCTTCCACTGCCTGCCAGCCTCGAGATTCCTCAATTTATCTATCACGTCCAACGATTACACTTAACCAAAACTCGCGCTAAAGAATCCAAAAACTTTGGCTCAGTTGGCGCTCTGATAGACAAGTGTGGTGATTATAGTGCCGATGAAATCGTACGTATGACAGCAGTTTTCGATAAAGATGATGACGCACGTCTGGTCGCGCATCGTGAGTTTATTGACCTGCGAGCTTATGTTTTTTGTCGAGATAGTAAGGGCGAGATGCTAGAGCCTGAGCGAGTTCGTTTTTATCGTACTGGTCTCATCGTTCATGCGCTGCCCGATTTTAAGATAGTTGATAGCAGACAGACTCCGCGTAAGCGCCGTAATGATGCTTATAGCAACCCTATCGCAGACAATGGCGTTTGGAAGATTTATCGTAAAAAATAACATACGTTGACACTATATTATCCGTTTCACCAGTGTTTTATATTAGGTTTCGCTCTAGTTGCCAAATACACTATTACTTTTTATTTATCATGACTCCTTGAGGATACCAGATGTTCGCTGCCGCCGCTGGCTCACCAAATTTAATGTTACAAGCCACCATCTTCTTAGGAGCTGCACTGCTGTTTGTACCTCTAGGTAAGCGATTTGGTATCGCGACCGTCTTAGGGTATCTCATTACCGGTCTGATATTAGGACCTAGTGTCTTAGATATGGCAGGCGACGCTGAGAGCTTATTGCACTTTTCTGAGTTTGGCGTGGTCATGCTTCTATTCATCATTGGTCTTGAGCTTCAACCTTCACGGCTTTGGGCATTGCGCCGCTCTATATTTGTCCTCGGTGGTTTGCAGGTCGGCCTCACTGGCATACTATTGATGTGGATATTACATCAATTTTTCTCGCTACACTTAGATACGGCATTTATTGTTGGTTTCGGTCTGGCCCTGTCTTCTACTGCGTTTGTATTACAGATACTGACTGAGAAACAGCAGCTTTCTAGTACCCATGGGCGCGAAGCCTTTACCATTTTATTATTCCAAGATATTGCCGTCATTCCTCTATTAGCGGTCATCCCGTTTCTTTCAGGGGTGCGTGAGCAAAGCTACGACCTGATTTATTTTGGTAAAGTATTCGCTGTTTTCGCTGGGCTGATTTTTGCCAGCCGTTATGTCGTTCGACCTTTCTTTAAGTTTGTTGCATCCAGTGGTGCATCAGAGTTACTGACCGCCATTGCACTATTTATCGTCATGGGCGTATCTATTTTGATGGGACAGATCGGTCTATCAATGGCATTGGGTGCATTTTTGACTGGGGTATTGTTAGCCGATTCTGAATATCGTCATGAGTTAGAGGCCAGTATCGAGCCGTTTAAAGGGCTGCTTCTAGGCTTGTTTTTTATGTCAGTCGGTATGCTGACCGATGTCAAACTTATCTTAGCCGAACCTATCTTTATCATCGGCTGTGCAGTGGCGTTGATACTGCTTAAGTTTAGCGTCATTGCCGTGATTGCAAAAGCATTTGGCAATCGCTGGCCGACCAGCATCAGACTGGGTGTGACACTTGCCCAAGGTGGTGAGTTTGCTTTCGTGCTCTTTAGTGTCGCCTCGGCACAAAACGTCCTACGTCCTGAGCTTGCCAACACCCTAAACCTTATCGTGACCATCTCTATGGCGCTGACGCCACTGGCATTTCTGATATTAGAAAAAGTCGGCGAGCCGTTATTTGCAAAAACAAAACCTAGCCGCGAATACGATACTATCCCTGATCACGAACATCAGGTGATTATCGCTGGCTTTGGGCGAGTGGGTCAAATTATCGGACGAGTGCTGCGCATGCACAATATCGAGTTCACTGCGATTGAACGCTCTGCCAACAGAGTTGATTTTGTCCGTAAGTTTGGTAACCAAGTCTATTATGGCGATCCAAAAAATCCTGAGATTCTGCGTGCCGCTGGCATCCAAAAAGCACGTGTCTTTATACTTGCTATTGATGACTTGGAGCGCTCTATCACCACTGCTCAATATCTGCGTAAAAACTACCCAGACATGATTGTATTGGCACGCGCACGAGATCGTCAGCACTATTATCGTCTACGTGAAGTTGGTGTTCGCCATATCTGGCGTGAGACTTATTTGTCCTCACTAGACATGTCACGTGAATCGCTACAACTGCTCGGAATATCACCCGAAAAAGCACGTGAAACCGTTAAGACTTTCCGTGACTATGATGACGACTTAATTGAGCGTCAACAAGCTATCTATGATGATGAAGCGAGCATGATTGAATCAGCACAATCAGCAATGGCAGAGCTTGAGAGTCTGTTTGACGAAGACATCGATAAAGCACGCAAGCTAGATTTGACTGATTTCTACGACGCATTAAAGAGCCAAGCAACACCAATTGATGATAAGGATGACGTCGCAACAGATCCTAAGCCCTAAAGAGTTTAGGGCTCGCTGTGATGTAGACATACTGAAATGCAGACATACCGAAATATAGAAATGATAGCTTATTCAGATAGGCAGCTTTTCGGGGCTTGTTTTTTGTTCAATGAACTGGTGCAGGCCCAACTATCACTGTTAGGCAAATGATAAAAGACTAACGTCTGATCATTTAGGTAGCGCACGGGAAACGGTACGTTTTGGATGGTAGCAATGACAGCGCAGTCTGTTTTTGTCACGCCAGCTGCTTTGGTATCGATATGCATACGCACCTGCTGATCGGCTGCGCTCAATGGTAGGTTAACTGGACATTTCCCTGTCTGCTGATAAATGAGCGCCACTCGGTTTTGCGCATTTTTGGCGATGTAGTAAGTATCAAACAACACTGCATTCTCTTTTGGTTTGGCCACAATAGGCAAAAACTGCACCTGAATCACCAGTAAAGCGAACGCAAAAAAACAAAACCCTAAACCCAAACCAAACAGACTGACCCCACCTTCTCTTTGCAAGTGCGCCTGCTGTTCGCTTGCATCACGTGGATAGTCGTTGATCGCATCAGCTATCTCACGGCGCGCCATTCGGTAATAATACGCATCCGTCCAACGCGACACCATAAACGACCAAAACAGCCAAATGAGTGCGGCAATACCTATACGTATACCCATCTGAAAATCGTCGGGAATGTGGGACATTACTACAAATTCGAACGCCACCAATACCAACGCCACATTCATCTGGATAAACGACCAACCTGCGACACTATATACAATAGCATCCATATAACGCTTACGATACAGTAGCCAAGGAAACGTCATGAAAAACGATGCCCAGTGCCATTTTGGTGACAAATATCCTTGCTTATCAAACTGCTCAAACCGTTTGAGGTAATAACGCTGACTTCGATGACCAATAAACCACTTATCCAACTGTTCACGCTGCATCGGCGTTAGCTGCTCTTGATAAAACGGTGGCGGCGAGTCAGTTTCGATAAATAACATGATAATATGCTCTGTTGCTTTTTTAGAATGACGATAACAGTGGTCATTATATGATATCGCCAAGTACCATGTGTAGAAAACCTCTGTATAAAAGACAGGGTATAAAAAAAACGAGGTATAGAAGACAAGCCGACTATGTACAACGCTCAGATGACAGATACATCAATTCTGCAAAAATACTAGGGCGCGTTCTCAATTGATATCAAATTCATTCTTTTCAACCACCAGAATCGCATTGCACATTCACAGCCATAACGATTTGACTTATAATGAACGTCAATCACCCATTTTATGAAGCCTTGTCAATTCTATGAGCCAATACCCTAATAGCAACGAAGATATCGATAGCAGTAATGCTACTGATGACCAGTCAGATCCTAGCAGCCGTACCGCCACCCGCAACTCTGACAATACCCCCACTGACCTAGATACCAATATCAGTGATGAGACAGCACCTGCAGACGGCAAAAAACATATTCGTATCGTCAATACGTTTATGAAGCGCCGTACGCATATGAACAAAAACGCCGAATTAGCACTCACAGATCCCGAGTTCGCCGAATATTTGGTTAATAACAGCTTCGGTGATGGCGACTTAAGTGACATCGACGACCTCAGAATATTATTCGTAGATAGCCCGAACGGTAGTGAAGCACCGCTTACGTTAGAGATTGGTTTTGGGCTGGGTGATTCGTTCATCGAAATGGCAGCAGCTGAGCCCACACGTAATTTTGTTGGCGTCGAAGTACATGAGCCCGGTATCGGTAAATGCGCTTATATGGCAGGTACTCAAGGCTTAAGTAACGTCAAAATCATCAACGGTGATGCGATTCAATTACTCAAACAGCTACCAGAAAACCACATCGACCGTATTCAGCTTTATTTCCCTGACCCATGGCAAAAAAAGCGCCACTATAAACGTCGTTTCGTCAGTCCAGAACGCATGGACATCGTCACGCGTAGCTTAAAACAAGGTGGCTGGTTTCATACAGCAACTGACTGGGAGCATTATGCGTTTTGGATGGTCGAAGTATTAGATGATTTTGCTGGATTAACCAATCAAGCAGGTGTCGGCAACTTCACCGCTCGCCCCGACTTTCGTCCAATGACCAAGTTTGAGCGTCGTGGCATAGAGCGTGGACATGGGGTGTGGGATTTGATTTATATAAAAGACTGATATTGATAACGCATCTTCGATGCTTGCAAAAAGTGACCAGCATTGTTGGTCACTTTTTTTGCTTTACAAGCGACCATTTACCACTTTGTAGGCACATATTTGATAAATTTGCATTGCTAAGCTATTTTTCGTAAAAAAATTAATAAATTTTCAGACGTGAAACACCGCTGTTTCTATGGTGTTTGTCGCTACACATTCCTGTAAATAAATAAATAAAATCGCCCTACGAACTCGTTGTCCTCTCTTATCGATCTGCGCAAACATTGATACTATAAGGGCTTGAGGAGTTCTACCCATAAGCTGTGGATAACC
>NZ_JAKDUI010000060.1 GCF_030457785.1 Psychrobacter sp.
ACGCATTCATCCCACTACCTTAGAGGTAGGGGATTTCTGCGGTAAAATGTTAAATCGTTCTATTGAGTTTGTACGAAGTTGACTTAACTGAATAACCAATTTGTATCCATACAAATTGAAAAATCATGGCTTAATTGAAAAATATTACTGATGATTTATTATGAACTTGCCATGCAATGACAACAAGTTAGACCATGTAACGGATACTTACTAATTAGGATGATTTAGTAAGAATAAATTAATATTACGTAAGGCTAATTTATGGTGTTGATGTGGTAATTTGACAAAATTACTGATTGATATGCTGATGTAAGATGCGCCTCAGTGTCAAAATAGTTTGGGGGTTTTCTTGAATACTGTGTCCCCCGTTGATAACTGTCTCGGATGCTGCACCGTCAAGATGAGCACTGGTATAAGGTACAATACCATCAGATAGGCGTTCTGTGAGTGCTTGATTTGTGTTTTCATCGACTGTCACTGCCGCGACAAACTGCTGGCTGGGCATCTCTGTGCTGTCATCCGTTGTGCCATTTATATCAACCATATCGTCTGTGCCAGGCATATCGCGCTTGGTATTCTCTTCTATCGCTTGTGACAAGTCGATCCTTGCATTGTCTGGCTGCATTTGTGCCAGACCTCTGGTGATATCAGCATCGTTGTTAGCAATAATAGAATGATAGGTAATGCGGTCATTGATAGCGATATCTTTGGTCAATTGGATAAATGAGGATTTATCACTTAGCTGACTGGCGCCGTTCTGCAAATACAAAGCACCTAGAGGGTTTTCTGCTAAATCGCCTTGGGTGGCCATGGTCGCTAAGTTATCTGTTACGGTCTTGACCAAACCAACTGGTAAATAGACGATGCGACGTAGCGCACGGGTAAACCAGCGGTCTGCATAGTCAGTACCACGAAAAGGCGCAGATAAAAACACAGCCGTATCTACTTGTGGTAATGCGTTGAGTTCAAAACGCGCTTTTAGCTCATTTTCACCAAATGATTTTTCAATTGCAGCGCGCATTTCACGTGTTTCGCGACTGGATAGTACGCCTTGGTCGTTTATGTTGTCTAGATCGTCGACCAAGTTGTCATCAGATATCATCATGCGAGCGATGATAGCACCCATGCTGTGCCCAATGATGACGCTCTCGTTGCTGGCGCGATGATTTCTTTGGGGGTCGGTTTGCGCATAAGTACTATTAATGAGACGCTGGATTTGATAGCGGTTTTCTAAAATAGGTAGGTTGGTTGGGTAAAATATTTGCCAGACTTGATAGTTGTCACGTAATTTATCATCGTTGAGAATATCGTTGGTCAAATTCACCCAAGTTGCTGGGCTAGATGCCAATCCATGAAGCATGATAACGACGCGTTTATCAGGATCGTAAGGCTCAAGCATGAACAGTTTTGGTAGTCTAGCATCAGGCTGGCGGGTTATTAGGTTTAAATAACCGACACTGTCTAGCTGGTTTTCTGACAGCCACAAGCCATAACCAGCAGAAAAGTTAGCAGCCAATGGGTATTCATTGTTGAGGATTTTGACGTTTGCCGTTTGATATGGATTATAGAGGTTGATGTCAAGTTCATGCGTGCTGAGCACTTCTAGTATGCTGTCGCCGCTTGGTTTGACCATGCCCGTTAATAATAGATGACCAGTGGGATATATGCGAGAGACTGGTGTGCTGTCACCGGAGCTTGAGTTGGCACTGGCTTGCTTCTCGTCCGTGTCGTCAGAGAAAGAAGATGACAGTAATTGACGAATGGTGGTCGTATAGCGATCGTCTAATGACGCGACCAAACTGACACCCAGCCCTGGGCGCTTGCTGATAGAGTTCAGACCAGAGAGTTGTATCTCACGAGTAGAAACCAAGTCTGCAAGTGCTGAAGATTGCTCATAAGCATTTTGTAGGTAGCTGCTTTCGTTTGGTAAATGCACCCCAATACGATAGTCATTGACTGTGAGGCTCATGACTTGTATTTGATCAGTGAGCTTTCTTTTTAGCGGTGGTGGGTTGGCAATTCTTGTTTGCTCGCGCTTACCTTTTTCGTTAGACGCTATAGGGGCGTAATCAATACTTGCTTCACCCAGCAATCCGGCAGCGTCATCTGTGGATTTATAGATTTGAGTGATTACATCGTTACTGGCTGAGTTATAAATATCTTGAGCTTGAATATCTGTGTCGTTCGGGATGTGGTTTTGCTTTTGAAGATTACTGTCGGTTTGGTCTGCACCTTGGAAGTCATGCTCTAAGCTGTCATAAAACAAATAAGCGTAGCTGGACTTAATGGCGTCATACAGTCGTTCTTGATAATTAGTCAAACAAAGACTGATGTTTTGTTGCTGGGCTTTGGCTTCATCTTCACTTAGTGGGGCGTTGGCGTAATAAGGATCAATCGGTGGCCGGGCAAGACTTTCTTGGCAGTCTGTAGAACTGGCAAGCTCTCGAGCTTTGGCATAATGCAGCTCCGCAAATGTTGCCAGTGCAGGACGGTAATGTTGATTGAGTATGCTGTCTGTCATCCGAGTTAGGCACAAATCAAAGTTCTGCATACAGGCTTGCTTATTGAGCCCAGCGGATAATAGTGCTGAGGAGGTATCGCTACTGAGCTCATTGCTAGTGACGATGTTGCTGCGCTGGGCTGCGATGGTCTGTGCTGATGTTTGTTTATCGACGGATACAGTGCTACAAGCAGGGAGAAGTACCACGGCTGCTATCCATGCGACTGTAACAATGGCGTTATTTTTTTTATTAGTATGATTCATCACGTGTTTGATAGGTCGAGTGAGTGTCATGTGTTTGTCCAATAAACGAATATCATAAAGGCGGTGTTATTTGCGGTCGCAAATAATAGTAATGTAAGTGTAGCGTAACTTGCAGTATTAGACTATTTTATTCTAAGTCTTAATAGAGGGCGTTTGATGAGTTGTCTGACATCTAATAAAATTGGGAAATGGCTTGGAGAAACGGACAGAGAGCAGCAGTGATAGTTTATAGTTGTTGGCTTATTAAGCGCCTGTTTATTGTAATGCCTGCTTATAAATGAGGTTCAACACACCTCAGTTTAGCGTTTGTTATCAAAGTCAACTGGACTGTTCTTTCTTTTTTCAGACACAAAAAAGCGCCTTCATTTTATGCTGCTATGCATTGAAGGCGCTTGTTTTGGAGGCGGATTACCCGAGTATAGGCAGATTAGCCTAGAGTGGTCTGTTGACGCTGCAAAGACTAAGTAGATGGAGTGGCGATGTCTACTACCTTAGGTACGACCTCAGTACTGACTAGACCGTTGGCTTCACGTTAATGTCAGGAGCAGGGATGTCCCAAATGTAGTATTTACCCGCTTCGATAATTTTGATCTGTTGAGGAATAACCACGTTGTCTGGGTGTTGGCTTTCGAGACGACGCAGGCGTTCTAATGCACTACTACGGCGATCGTTCAGTAGGTCAGATTGTGCCAAGCTCTGTTCTGCCTCGGTAAAGCCCAAAGAGACTGCACGGTCTAGGTATTTTTGCCCTTCTTTAAAAC
Organism: Psychrobacter sp.; assembly: GCF_030457785.1. Classification (GTDB taxonomy): domain Bacteria; phylum Pseudomonadota; class Gammaproteobacteria; order Pseudomonadales; family Moraxellaceae; genus Psychrobacter. The sequence goes on from NZ_JAKDUI010000060.1 coordinate 3,526, forward strand.
CACCACCTTCTGAGAGCATAATGCCATATAGGAAGTTAGCTTCACCACTATCGGGTTGGATTTTGATGGCACGGTCGACGTATTGGCCACCGCGTACGGTATAGTCTGACCCCAAGTCTAGATTCCTACCCATACCATTAAGTTTGGCAGCACGAATCAGCACATCGTAAGAAGCGTTTGGTGACTTGGCATAAGGGTCGATCCACTCAGAGAATTCTTTTATTGTTTCGCGCGTGTAATGGCGCTGTGAGCGGTTAGGGAAGTTCGTTGGGTGGTGAGTGGCATTTGGTGCTACGTCTTCGATGAAGTCATCAAGTAGGCTGACGTCCAGCTGGTCGATATTACTACCTCTTTGCTGAGGGATTAGTACGGTTGGTAAAAAGACGACATCAGACAGTTGTACTTGTGGCGTTGGTATATTGCTCAGCTGCCCAGTTTTTAGATCAATGCCAGTCGCTGTCGTCGTGCCGGGATTATACGGACGAGTGGTAGTAAAAGTTCCAGACGTGGCCTGCGGCAGATTTTGCTGAGCGCTGTTTTGTTGGTCAGTACTTAACTGAAACGTGTTGGCGTCAGCTTTGGGTTGAGCAAGACGAATCACTCGTTTACTTGAATCCATAGCGCTAGGTACAGCATTGGCGTTCGTTTCTTCAGCATTGACGGGAGCGGACAGCATCATGGCGCAGGCGGCCGCTAGCGCTGTCAAAGTTGCTAATTTGGGCGCTCTATGAGATGCGCTGGTAGAAAGAGGGGTGGGTTTCATGAAAGTCCTTACCTTATTTATTAGTCATTATTCAGCGATAGATAGAATGATGGTTGAGTCTGGTCTTCGGTAAAAAATCGTACAAATTTTTCATACCCTAGCAAATTAACACCAGTGCTATCAGTAGTAGGATTGTTAATAGTAATTGCTAATGAAAGTGAGCCATATTAGTACTTACCATATCAGGAATTTCGGTGCTCAATATTACGCTACCAAAACATTAGGCCTATCCTTATATATGATAGGCAGTGGCTTTCATGCGATTGGCCATCCAGCGCATGGTATGACGGACGGAGGGAGACAGCGCAGCGCCGCCACTTGCCAGTGCCAATTCGCGGTGGTGTAGCTCCTCAATGTCCATCTGCGCCAGTATCTCTTGTGAGCGCTGGTCGTGTTCGGGTAGCTGTTTGATATGGTCTTGCAGGTGCTCGCTGACTTGTGCTTCTGTTTCGGCGACAAAGCCTAAGCTGAACTCGTTAGAAATAGCCCCAGCGACGGCGCCAAGCCCAAAAGACATACCATACCATAATGGCGTAAAGATGCTGGCATGGCTGCCAAGCTCATCTAGTCGTGTCTCACACCACACTAAATGATCGACCTCTTCTTCGGCAGACTGCTGCATGGCTTGTTTGACGCCATTATCCTTTGCAGCAAATGCCTGCCCATGATATAGGCCTTGTGCGCATACTTCGCCAGTGTGATTGATGCGCATCAACCCTGCGACATGCCGTGCTTCGGTAATGCTAAGCTCAGGTATCTCATCATTACTGACGGGCAGAGGGCGAGTGCTAGGGTTGGAATGTGGTACGACAGCTCGTAACGCTTTATCGACCCCGAGTAAAAACTGATCAACTTTTGATAAAGGACGTGGCCCCATAATTCACTCCTGATGACTTTTAGGTACTATTAAAAAGTACGCATATCTGTTTTTGTGACAGTAATCGCTCAATCAATACAATCTGAATCACTTGATAAATGCGACCTACTTCAGCACAGTCTACTATAGCAAACAATCAAAATAAGCGGCAGCGATTTCACAATCACAGAGACACGCTACGGGTGCACTGTTTTGTGTTTATAGAGTAGTTTGTATTTATAGACCAGCCTCATCATGCGTTTGAATCACCGCATTTTTGACGTGTTTGTTTAGCTTAAGGTATAAAAAGATACCGAATGCAATATTGAGAAGTCCAGTCACTAAAAACAGCTGAGGTAGCGTCAAGCCCAATGTGTTGAGAATGACAATGGCAAAAATCGCTGAGGTGACCATAAATATCGCGTTGAAGATATTGTTGGCACCGACGATACGTGCACGATGGCTTTTGGGTGCATAGGCTTGCATAGAAGCATACAAGGGCACGATATATAAGCCACCGCTAAAGCCTAGAAAAAATAAATCAGCAAAGACGCGCCAGCTACCACTCATGCCAAACAAATCACTGATACTAAGTAAGGTTGCATCCGCAACTGCTATATCAAGGCCTGATAAAGAAAGGTATAGGTCTATCGCGAAGATACTCAGGCCAGCAATGCCAAAAGGCAACAGGCGTAGGCTGACTTGGTTTTTGGTCAACGTCTTACACAATAGAGAACCAATCGATACCCCAACAGAAAACAAAGTCAGTAAAAAGATGACCACTGACTCGTCACCATACAAGATAACCTTGCTAAACTCTGGCGTTTGAGTCAAGAAGGTTGCGCCATAAAACCAAAACCAACTGTTGCCAAGGATGACGAAGAATAAAAAGGGCAGTGAGTATAGATATCGTACCGTGGCCAAACTGGTGGTAAAGATATTCCAGTTGACTTTTAAGTTTGGCTGCATCGCTGGCATGGTTGGAATATAGCGTGCGGCTAAATAACCCAAAATCGAAACTGCCAATACAGCAGTACTAATCCAATAGAGAGATTGTGATAATTGGGTTAGCACACCAGCGACGATCATACCAAGCAAGATGGCAAGTGAAGTACCCATCTGAAACAGACCGTTTGCACCGACCAGCTCATTTTCTTTCATTGCTTGTGGTAAGTAGGCGTATTTAATGGGTCCAAAAAAAGTTGAGTGTGTCCCCATTAAAAACAGCGCCACAAATAACAAAACATACAATTCAAAAACAAAGCCAACAGCAGCAAGGGTCATAATCACAAGCTCGAGTAACTTGATCAGTCGTGTGAGCTTTGATTTTTCAAACTTATCTGCAATCTGTCCAGCCAACGCCGAAAACAAGAAGTACGGTAAAATAAATAGCATGGCGGCTAAGTTATTTAAGATACTAACTTCCATACTCAACTGACTGGCGGCAGTGTAAGTCAGCACTAATATAAGCGCTTGCTTAAAAATATTGTCATTAAAAGCACCCAAAAACTGGGTGAAAAACATGGCGCTAAAACGGCGGTGTTTAAATAACTGAAACTGGTTGGCCATGAAAATCCCTACAAACGGAACGCAGCTGATGCGTAAAAAGATGCCAAATAAGGCTTTTATATCTAAGTGATTGTTAGTAATATCAAAAACTTGTAAAAACAGAAACTTGCAAAAATAGACGTGGGGTTTGTCGATATTAATCCGTATAATAGCAAGGCTTACGTAAAAATACATGCGTACAGCGCTATGATTTCATAATTATCTAAGTTATGATTTGTAAATTTATAAGGCTGTATTGCTGGGTAAAGCGATGGGGACAGACCACTGTGATAAGTTAATTCACCGGTTTTGATTAATGATGAGCATCGTTGTTGATACTGTGCCGTGTGAGCTGATAGGGAACAACCATGGAACACCAGCCTTCAACTCTAGCGCACAATGTAGCCCTGATGCCGCGTGGTACGTCTACTGTTCAAGATAGTGGCAGCAACGAAACCCGTTTTATGAGTGTGTCGCGAAATCGCTTTAGGCGTTCAGCTCTTTTTACTGCCTTAACGAGCAGTTTGTTTGGTTTTGGTGTTGCACCAGCAGCTTTGGCTGAAACGCTGACCAATACAAATACGCCTACACAAACAATCCCCCAGCAAATAGAAAGTGGCTCAATAGAAAACAACTCCGTAGAAAGCAACTTAATAAATGCCAACTCAGTTGCTGCTCCAGAATCCAACCTTCAATCAGATGTTTCAAGTCCTGCTAACAATGGCTTAAGCGAGCAAGCCGCTGCTATACAGCAGCAAGGCTATCAAATGCTGACGCCTGAGCAGATAGATCGCCAGCTGGCTTCGTACAGCGACAGTGCTTTCGAAGGTACAGAACGTTTTGATATCGAGAGTAGTACGGATGATAGCGGCAGCTTTAGCACAGACAGCGCTACATACAACGATAGCGCGTTTGAACAACCCGTTTCCACACTAAATAATTCGACTACACCAATCGGTCTGGATAATACGCCAGATACGTTAACGGATGCGTCAAACACGCCTGCATCAAGCAATTCAAATACTTTATCAGGCACTTCAGGTACTTTATCAAGCAATTCAGATGCTGTGGGTGCAGGTGACACCGCTACTGAACAGGCAGAAGCACCTGAAGTGGCATTGAGTCCGACTGATACCGATACTGGTACTAATGTTGATATTGAAGAGTCGATTGGTAATAGTCGTACCGACGAAGAGATTATAGCAACTGAAGTCGTGGCTGGTACTGATACTGCTATTAATAATGCTGCTATTAACGGTAGCAATACGCCATCTGAAGTTATTGATCCCGACGAGTATTTGCCGGAATATCAGGCAGAAAGTCAGACGGATGGTCCAAATATCGATCAAGAAAATGGCCAAGGCAATGACTCTGCGCCATCGGATGGCGACGACGGCAACAATGAAAGTAGTAACGGCAGTATCATCGACCGTCTTTATAGTCGCATTTTTAATGCTGGCGTGATGGGCTTACCAAATGTGGAAACCACTGTCTATTTGCAAGAACCTGCAGATACTTCCGACGGAGAGCTGAGGTTAGTTGAGGCCGATAATGATACTCAGCCTATCAAAAATATTAAATCTGCATTGGATGACACAACGATACAGTCTATCGCTGATTTTACTTCAGCTGAGCCGCGTCTACGTGAGACTGCGTTAAATGCCGCAAAAGCAGTCGGCTATTACGATATTGCCTTACGTTTGAGCCAGGCTGATCAAGGCGAAATCGACGTCGTCATTGAAGAACTTGGTGATCCGGTGCGTGTGGAAAGTCGTTTCGTTGAGATTCGTGGTGAAGGTGGCGAACAGCCGGAATTTGCAACGTTTGAAGATGAGCTGCCTCCGCAAGAGGGTGATGTATTTAATCATCGTGTGTATAAGAACAGCAAGGCTGCTCTTGAGTCGCTGAGTGACACGTACGGCTACTTTGATGAGTATTGGCTAAACAGCTCTGTTGATATTATTTTACCTGACAACACCGCAGACCTTGCTTTGATTTACGATACTGGCGAACGCTATGAGTTTGATGAGGTGGTGTTTTTTACTTATGATGCAGAGACCAATACGCTGACTCGAGATCCAGATAAGTTGCCTGTTGAGCCGTCAGTATTGCAGCAATTGATCGATTTCAAGCCAGGCGATAAATTCGATCGATCGGCAGTGACCAAGTTCAGTAACCAGTTGTCGGCAACCCGCTACTTTAACACGGTCAACGTTGAGTCAATATTACCACCAGATGATAGTGGCCAAGACGACAATTTATCTTTTGATAATGAGCAATCGAATACTGACACCATGCTCGATGAAGATGTCAATGATGGCAGTGCGAGTCTGTCTAATGGCTCATCTGATATTGCGGATAGCACCGGTGATTTAGTAGTGTCCGAAAATGGACTTACAGACGAAGAGACTAGCGCTAATAATAGTGCTGAAGGTGAATTGGAAAGTGAAGTCACCGAGACCACCAACAGCGGAGAAACAGTAAATGCGGCTGATATCGCTGCCATTGAGTTTTCAGCGGATGAAGCAACGCTTGATAAGCTAGAAGCCGTCAAAGAAAAAGCCCAACGTTTAAGCCGCCTACCAAATGACCGTGTATTAGACGAGCAAGAGCAAGAGGCAGAAAACTTCTTAGGTAAAATTAGTGACTCCATTAGTGGTGTTGCTGAAAGCATATTCCCTGAAGAAAAAAATAGATTGGCTGATGAAGATTTCGTACCACCAACATTGGCAGGGCGTATAACACCAGAAGAAGTGGCAGAAAACAAAAAAGTGCCGCTCTATGTGTTCGTAGCATCCGGCCGACCACGTGATGCGCAAGTCGGCTTTGGTTATGGAACGGACATCGGTGCACGTGCGACAGCGAAAATAGATTTCAATCTACTTAACCGCCAAGGCTATCAAGCGGGTGCGGAGACCGAGATTTCTCGAGTCACTAAAAATGTGGCTGTCTACGCCAGCAGACCTTGGAAACATCCACTGAATGATAAGTTGGATGGACGTTTGAGCTATGAAGAAGAAGTCATCGACCAAGGTGAAGGTAACTTCGATTTATCCACCAGAACACTACAAGCGGCGCTCGCACGTAATATTAGGCGTGAAAACGGCTGGAATCACAGTTTATCTATGCGTTATCGCTATGATGAACTTGAGACAGGAGTTGATGACGCGGATTTGGAAGACCTTCCTATACAATTTACCTCGTCTAGTCCCAAACAGAAGGCATTGTTGTTTGGTTATGGTGTGAATAGAATTGACGTAGATAATGCGACCAACCCGACTCGAGGGACTCGTCAATATTATTCGCTTGAGGCAGGTTCTGATAAGATGCTAACTGATACTGATATGGCTATTGCTCGTGCTGGCGTCAGCGGGATTTATAGCTTCGGCGATGATAATAAGCATCAAGTACTCGGTAGTCTTAACTCTGGCTATATCTGGGCAGATGATTTTTATGATGTGCCATATAAGCTACGTTTCTTCGCTGGCGGCGATCAGAGTATTCGTGGCTATGACTATGAAAGTCTATCACCTTTGGAAAACGGCTATTTGACTGGTGGACAGATACTGGCAGTCGGTAGTGCAGAGTACAACTATGAGTTCATACCAGGTTTTCGTGGGGCGCTTTTCACTGATGTCGGTAATGCCTACGACGAAAATTTCGAGACTGAGACAAAGGTCGGTGTTGGCCTTGGTGTTCGCTGGGCTTCTCCGGTAGGTGTAGTACGAGTTGATGTCGCTGCTGGCGTGACAGAGGAGAGCGTGCCGGTCAAACTGCACTTCTTTATTGGCTCACCTTTATAATTACATAACTTGTTTTGTCTGCTATATATTGTGCCGTTATCTGGTCATCATTCTTTAACATAGTTGAGTTCCATGTTGAAAAAAAACACCCCGCCTAATAAATCCCCAGATGAAAATCCAGCGCAGCGCGATGCCCGTGCGGTCAAGCGCTGGTATCCCCTGTCTTTTCTGCTCAAGCTGTTGGCGCTCGTTCTGATCTTATTAGCAATAATGTTTGCCGTGTTTTTTTATGCAGCGAGTACTGATTCAGGTACGAAATTCATATTAGAAAAAGTCGGTGCTGAAACCGGTATTGATTTTAAATATGGTCGTGGCAATTTGCGCGATGGTATTTGGGTGACGGATATTGAAATCGCCGCAACTGAAGATCTTGAAATATCAGTTGATAAGGCCTACGTCAAGGTGGGTTGGCGTGCTGTGTTTGCTAAAGAAGTTCATCTGCGCGATGCAGATATACACACCATAGAAGTTATCAATAAAGCGCCACCAACGGGTGAGCCGTTCGACTATAAAACTCTGCAACTGCCAGTCAACTTGCGATTCGATCAAGCAAAAATAAAAAACGTGATCTATAAGCAAGTGACCAAAGAACCCGTTGTGGTTCATGACATTGATGCCCGTGATTTGACTTGGGTCGGTACCTTGGTAACCGTTGGTCGCGGTAATTTGCAGTATGCTGATATCGTCAAGCTCAGCGCCTTACAAGGTGAGATAGATTTGCAAGGTGACTATCCATTGGATTTGGACGCTATTGTAGAAGTAAGTGCGTTAGAAAAAGCCTATATTGACCCCTTAAATATCACTGCATCCGGAACACTGAAGCGTACTGTGGGTGAGGTACGCAGCCGCTACAATGATAGTGACGTTAGCGGTAATTTTGTCGTGCAAGGCATGGACGAAGACTCACCGTTCCAAGCACAATTGCAGTGGGATGATATCTTGATTCCGTATGCAGAAAGCCAAAATATACGTCTACAGAGCGGTACGGCGATCGCAAGCGGCGTCATATCTGAGATACAGCTGCGTATTAACACGGAACTGACGGCGAAAGATATCCCTTCAGGAGATTATCAAGCTCGTGGTGTCATCGCCGATAGTCAATTGCGTATTGATCGTTTAGAGGCTGATGTACCATCTGGAAATCTGGTCTTGCAAGGTGTTTTGGATTGGAAAGACAGTTTCGATGCCAGTCTGCGAGCGACAGGGGCTAATTTTGACATTCGTCGTGCCATACCAGATGACTATGCTGACTATAGAGCCTATGCGCCTGAAACCTTGAACGGTCGATTGTCAGTACAGTATCAGCAGCAAAACAGCGCTGGAAACCTACAAGTAGACGCTGATCTTCGTCAGGCTGATGGAGAATATATCGATGCCAATATCGTTCGTGGCAAGGTGTCAGCTAAATCTACGGAAGCGGCGCCTTGGTACGTTGATGCGCAATGGGAAAATCTTATTCGTCGAGACATCCCTAATATCGGCAATATTGACAGTCCAAGTGGGCAGGTAGATGTCATTGCTCGTGGTTCACGACTCTCGATTGATGCCGATGCCGCTATCAATGAGCTGAATGCCGCTCCCCAAGGGAGCTACGACCTTGCTGTGCGCAAAGTCGGAGACGTGATTGATATTAATCGCCTAAACTATGCTGGAATAGTGGGTGATTTATCAGGGACTGGGCGGATTCAACTAGCCAGCCAAAACAGCCCGTTAACATGGCAGATAGACGCGAGTACTAATGAATTGCTACCTAAGCAGTATCGTAGTGATTTGCCACTTGAGCGTCTGGTCGGCAATATCAGTGCCCGAGGTCGTATGCTCAATATTACCAAAGGCGATTTGAGCGGTCAGCGCCATATTATCACTTTAAATAACACTGATTTACAAGCAGCGCTTGATGAGACTCAAGACGGCAGTAATATCGGCTTGACCGGTGCTGGTGATGCCAGCGTTGATATGGTCCGCGGAGAATTGTCTATGTTCGATGTGCGTTTTGACGGTCAGGTAGATACGGCTGATGTACCAAAAGGTCGCCTT
>NZ_JAKDUI010000061.1 GCF_030457785.1 Psychrobacter sp.
AGTACGTCGATAGCACCGCATGAGCGCGTTATTACGCATCGACCATTACGCTATCTGCAACTGGAGAATCTTTTTTATGTCAAAATACACCATGCCAGATGATAACCAGCCTCAAAATAACGGCCAAGCAAGCTTCACTGTATTCGGTGTAGGTGGCGGTGGCGGTAATGCGGTTGAGCATATGGTTCAACAAGGAATTAGAGGTGTAACCTTTGTCTGTGCCAATACTGATAAACAGGCACTTGACAGTCTTTCAGCACCACACAAACTGCAACTTGGCGCAAAGACCAACCGCGGTCTAGGTGCAGGGGCAAACCCAGAAGTGGGACGTGAAGCTGCAGAAAGTGAAGAAGAAGCGATTCGTGCTCTGCTTGAGCATTCTGATATGGTATTCATCACCGCTGGTATGGGCGGTGGCACCGGCACTGGGGCAGCACCAGTCGTTGCTCGTATTGCCAAAGAAATGGAAGTATTGACAGTTGGAGTCGTGACGACACCATTCAAATTTGAAGGTGGTCGACGTGTTAAGGCTGCAAAAGCAGGTATCGAGCAGTTGACTAATTTTGTCGATTCGATTATTACCATTCCAAATGATAAGCTGATGAGCGTGTATGGCAACATCTCTATGCAAGATGCTTTCAAAAAGGCAGATGATGTATTGTTGCATGCTGTTCAAGGTATTGCTGAAACGATCGCCAGTGAAGGTATGATTAATATCGATTTCAATGATATTCGTACAGCTATGACGGCGAAAGGGCATGCGATGATGGGTATCGGCCGTGCAAGTGGTGATGATCGTGCTCGTCAGGCAACTGAAAAAGCAATCAGATCACCATTGCTAGATGATCTAAGTCTAGAAAATGCGAAAGGTCTACTGGTGAACGTTATATCTTCTGAGTCTCTATCACTAGATGAATTGAGTAAAATCAGCGGTATAGTTGAAGAAATCACTGATATCGATGATGCACATATTTTCTATGGCTCTGTCATCGACGAAAAAATGGGTGATGATTTGCATGTGACTGTAATTGCAACAGGTTTGACGTTAGATGAAAATGCAGGTCAAGAGCCAGGAGCAGCAGAGCAGCCCGTCCCTTCAGTAAATAGTACAAAAACTGTCGATCCTAGTGTGCATACCAGTGCTTTGAATAGCCAAAAGCAGTCTAAGTCTCAAAACTATCAAGACAGCTCAGCGCGTCCAACCACAGCGCAAGATCAGCCTCAAAGCAGAACAAATAGCATCCAAGACTATCTAAAGCGCCAACAAAACAAATAGTCTTTAGACAATATTAGTAAAAAAGCCAGCAATGAAATGCTGGCTTTTTTGTGCGCATGAATAACTGTCACGATAGCAATCATTTGATGAAATAGATGGAAAGATCAAAAATATGGTAGGTCTGTCATCAAAGTATGCGCATTTCTAGTGACAGGTTTAGCGATATAAACATGAATACAAACTAAGAAAATTGCCTATACCGTTATGATAAGTGTTATCAATCAAGGAGATAAGAAAAAAATTAACGTTTTTCTATAGCTAACTACGAGGCAGTAATGATACACTATGGCAATTGTAACAAAATATGTGAGAATAAAACTATGAACCAAAGAACGATAAAAGCAGCGATAGCCGTTACTGGTACTGGTCTCCATAGTGGTCAACCTGTGGACTTAGAATTTCATCCGCAACCAGTTGATACAGGTGTTATTTTTGAGCGTTCTGATATCTCTGGTAGTCAGCCGATTCCCGCCAGTGCATTTTTGGTACAAGATACCATGATGTCATCAAACTTGGTTTTTGGTGGTACTCGCGTGGGTACGGTTGAGCATTTGCTGAGTGCAATTGCTGGCTTGGGGGTTGATAACCTTCTAGTCCGCGTATCTGCTTCAGAAATCCCTATCATGGACGGTAGCGCTGATCCTTTTGTTGCACTGCTACTCAGTGCAGGGTTTCGTGAACAAGATGCCCTCAAAAAGTTTATTAAGATTGTAAAACCTGTCCGAGTAAAAGTCGATGATAAGTGGGCAGAGCTACGTCCTTATGAAGGATTTGAATTAAACTTCGAGATTGACTTCGATCATCCTGCTATTGATAAAGATTTTCAGCATGCGCAGTTACAGTTTTCTACGCAGAACTTTATTGAGCAGCTGAGCACGGCACGTACATTTGGATTCTTGAGAGATATTGAGGCATTAAGGCAGAATAATTTAGCATTAGGCGGCAGCATGGACAATGCTATTGTCATTGATGAAACCAGTGTTCTGAATGAAGATGGCTTACGTTTTAATGATGAGTTCGTTCGTCATAAAATCTTAGACGCGCTGGGTGACCTATATCTTATCGGTTATCCGTTGTTGGGTCGTTTTAATGCTTACAAATCAGGTCACGCACTGAATAATGCATTGGTACGTGAAATATTATCCAATCCAGATAGCTTTGAAATTGTAACATTTGATGACAATGCAACTTGCCCTGTTGAGTATTTGCCTTTGAAAGGGGTCGCTGTTGAAGGCTAAATATAGGAGTATACAGGAAGTCTCGAAACATTTACGCAATATTACATAATTTGGTTGCTGTTTCAGTCGTAGGGATCTCTTTTTCATGAATCTAGTATGAAATACAATTTGATTATATTGCTCTAGAGTAGGAAGTGTCGCAGCTACGAATGATTTCAAGATCATTTATTGATAACGTTCAGAATATGAATGGAGTCAATAAATGATTTTTTTTGTTTATACCATTACAAAAAACCAGTGAGCACACCGATTTTTTTGAATATTATTTACATAAAATTACATAGAATTGAGTGGTATTTTAAGGATTTGCTAAGCGGAGAAGGGCATTTTTGAGGTCTTTATCAGTGGTGACACGCTCTGCAGCCTGTGATATAGTCCGCTTTATGTTTTGGCTAAGGCCCTGATTTTCATTAGCTTTCTGAATTTCAGATAACGCTCCAGACGGGTGTTTAGGCGAATGACTATCAGCCGATTTGCTAGTTACTACGACGCGAATTTTCTTGAGTTGTTTAAATGTAATCGACTGCTTGGTAAGTACTTGCAAATACGCACTCTGTAAATAGCGGATATGATTGGCGGCAGTGATTGAGCCAACACTGAGTGTTAACTGCTCAGAAGTGAAGCCTACGACCCAGCAGCTATTGAGGATTTCCTCTGGTAGACAATCTACCAGTAGTTCTTTTATCTCATCGGTCGTTTTGACATACAGCCGCATATTGTCATTGAGTGTTTCAGGTAGTGCGCTACCAGCAAAAGCCTGATGATCAATAAGTTTGGCAAGTCGATTAGGTTGTTTTTTTGACATCGTAAAGGCTCATCCAATAATAGGTGACAAAAGCGATATTCAGAATAGACGTACGAATCGCAGTATGTACTAAACGATAGCTGATACAACTGACTGAACCAAAATATTTTGGGTTAGTTGTCATAGATAGAAAGATCGAGCTGTTGTAACAAGGATTTTATCATGTTTGCTAAATGATTATATCCTCTAAATCAATCGATGTTTCGTTAGGGATGACGAGCAGTCCTGAATTAACCATAGGTAGTAAATTTATGAAACAAACTTTATTAATTTTGTCAGTATTGGGAATGGGTATAGCACAGACTAGTGGTGCTGTCGAAACTACCTTTAAGCCAAATAATACTTTGAGTCATACCATTACAAACAATTCTATTTCTGAGAATTATGGTTCTAGTAGAAATATCTACAGCACCAACAGTGACCCTCAAGTCTTTAGTAATGACGAAATCAGTCAAGCAATCGATAATTTAAGTGCACATGCCAAACAAAAAGAAGATCATCTTGCTTCGCTAACTAACCGCCTAAGTTACGAACAGCGTCAGAAACAAGCAAGCCTAGTGCCTGATAGAAACTCAGCACCTGCTATTGCAGCAGCAAACGCATCACGAGTTGCTTTATCTAGAAGCTCTGGTTATTGTGCACGCTATGTCCGAAAAGCACTACAGTCAGCTGGCTACGAATTTACGCCGAACCCTTCAGCATATCAATACGCCACTCGTGGCACGCTTGCTAAAGCAGGCTTTACTAAAGTCAGTAATGATATGACTCCACAAGTTGGTGATGTGGTCGTTTATGATCGCACCTCAAGACGTCCACATGGTCACATCCAAATATTTGATGGCAATGGCTGGGTATCTGACTTCCGTCAAAACAGCATCAGCCCGTACAGTGGTCACCACAACTATACGACATGGCGTGATTCGAACTATGTAGACGATGCGTCAGATCGCGGCATCTATCTTGCGATGGCTGAAGAATAAAAATCAGTTAAAAGTCGCTTGGTTAAACAGTTTTTCTCCAAACTCAGTAATGTTTTTTATGACGTTACTGAGTTTTTTTTGTTCAAGTAATAGAGCAAAAAAAATCAGTGGTTTTTGTGTCTTATGCTTGTTAGCAGCCTTGGAGGCTTTAGAGGATACAGCTACAGGTCAAATGTTGACCAATAATGGTAGTTGTGAAAGTCCGGAGGCGTGGCATGGTTTGCTGCAAAGTATAAGGGCGTCTCGCCCAGCCATAAGATCACGCATGGATGGATGTATTTGATAGTCGTGTCATATATAGCATATTGTTGATTAGAGAGCGTGGTCAAAGGTAATTTGAAACTGCGCTCAAAACAATAAGGACGTTGGGGGCTAGCAATTGTAGACATTGAAGGAGAGAGAGTATCAAGACCGCTTTCATGGGGTTTTGTGGACTGATGCATGCAGTCTGACCAATCAATAGATGCGCGTGTGTTTTGCTCTTTAAGTAGTAAAGGGTTCGGTGGTAGTGTGGCAGGGTTGCGATAGCTGTCAAATTGATAGAGTGCGTAACGGCCATCTGGGCTGGCGTTAATTTCAATGTACGGTGCTATATCGTTATTCGTATCATCGTGCGGTGGTGCATGACCTGAGATAAAGCACTCTAGACAAGTTTCTTCCCAGAGGTAGTTCTCGAAGCTTACTTTGTTTGCCTGCCATGTTGGCCAGTGGAGACGGTTTATCAAAGAGTCTGTAGGCATGACGATTTGATAGGTGAGTTGCAAATCTGTTGTGGCACTCTCGATGATGTTTGCACTAACCGTAACGTGGATGTCTTTTAATTCCGCTATAGTCACATCAAGCCGTTTTGCGTCTGCTGCTATCGTATCAACCGCTAAGCGTAAGTGAAATTTCTGGCTCGTGATTTTAGGTGCGATTTGGCTCATAATGCGCTTAGATTCTCATGTTGTTAGGCTTTAAAAAAGCAAAAACCGCGAGCAGAGTGCAGCGCGGTTTTTGCTTTTTAGTGACAGTTTGGCCGTGTCATTCAAGTTGCAACTAGTAAGTCAGCTCAGTGATTTAGTCGTGCTGAACTGGTCGTGCTGAACTAATATTACTGACTTATTCTGCGTGACGAGCTAGATTGGATAGCTTTGGGTTCGCATTCGGGTTTTGGCGTAGTAACAGTGCCATACGACCGATAGAGTGTACCAAAGAGGCATTTGCTGCTGCAGCAAGTTCATTTCCAGCGATATCACGTTCTTCTTTTGTGCCTGCAGGCAGTTTTACTTTGATAAGCTCATGGTCTGATAAAGCGCGATCGATCTCTTCAGTAATGGTTGGTGTAATGCCTTTGTTGCCAATCATAACGATAGGCTTTAGCTCGTGACCGATGCCTTTTAAACGTTTGATGGTAGCGTTATCGAGTTGCATAAAATTCCTAGGTATTGGTAAAAATAGTACTGTCAAAAACAGTTGCTGTTCATTATAGATAATTTAAGACTATCTTGCATGAGATCAGTATGATTTTGCACGAATTTACGTGATGAAAATGTTAAACTGAATGTTTGGTCACATTATAAACGCTACTGTCTTATAAAGCAGTTAATTAACCAATAGAATTTGGTTAATTGAAGTCATTAATAAGTAAATAAAAGTCATCATATTTTATCTTAGAATAATTGACTGCTGCAGAATAAAAAATAAGTGATAACGTGACTGGATAAAGTATATTTAAGCTGTATAGAGTAATAGGAGCAGAAGTTTTGGCCACGCGTATCGAAAACAAGAAGCTGTCGAAGAGTAGCAGCGCTTGGATGAAAGAGCATATCGATGATCATTATGTGCAAAAAGCGCAAAAAGATGGCTATCGCGCTCGTGCTGCTTATAAATTGCTTGAGATTAATGAAAAGACCAATCTCATCAAAAAAGGCATGACGATTGTGGATCTTGGTAGCGCCCCTGGTAGCTGGTCGCAAATAGCGAGTGAGCTGGTGGGTGACAAAGGTATCTTAATTGCCTCTGATATTTTGCCGATGGATGCCTTACCTGATGTCACTTTTATCCAAGGTGATTTTCGCGAGACTGACGTTTTTGATACGATCATGGCAGAGGTCGGTGAGCGACAGGTAGACGTTGTGTTGTCTGATATGGCACCTAATACTTCAGGCAATAGCGCGATCGACCAGCCTCGCATGATGTACTTGTGTGAGTTGGCAGTGGACTTTGCTCTGACAACCTTACCAGAAGGTGGCGCACTTATTATGAAAGTGTTTCAGGGTGAGGGTACACAAGAATTACGTAAGCAAATGCAGCAGGATTTTAGTAAAATCCGTAGTATCAAACCAGGTGCGTCACGGCCTCGTTCAAAAGAGATGTTTTGGATAGCAATTAAATAGTTTGAATATCAATAAGTTGCTGTTATTGTAAGCAAGATAACAAACCACCATGAATGATCATTCTCATCGCGTAAAAACTGCTAGAGTCCTTCGCTGAATAATAGTGAAATTGGCTTGAATTATGCGGTTGAGCACCATATATCATGGTATATTACCTTTGTTTTTAGCATATGTTTTAGGCAAAGTCGTCTAATAATAAGCGTGTGATAGGCTCAATTACAGTAAAACTGCATGTATCGTGTATTGATGGCTTCTCAAAATAGCCTTTGCGTTCTTCATAGACCGCAATAATCCGAGATAGAAGTCGTCAATATCAGGAAGCGCATTTGAAATGAGTAATACGTTTATAGACGTCACGTGTTTAGTAAACACACCAATAAGTAAGGGATGGGAATAACTAGTGAGCGACATGGTAAAAAATACCTTATTGTGGCTGGTGGTAATCGGCGTTTTAGTACTGGTGTTTAGCGGCTTTGATCAATCATCTGAGCCAGATAACCTTAACTACTCTGAGTTTGTGACAGCTGTGTCAGAAAACCAAGTAGCCAGTGTCGAAATCGACGGCGAAGAGATCACCGGCGAAAAGAAGAATGGCTCATCTTTTGAGACCATCAGACCAGCGGTGTCTGATGATGAGCTAATGCCAATGCTGCGTGAAAACCAAGTTGAAGTGCAAGGTACAGCACCTGAGCGCCAGAGTGTGCTGATGCAACTATTGATAGCCAGCTTCCCAATCCTATTGATTATTGGCTTGTTTTTATTCTTTATGCGCAACATGCAAGGCGGCGCTGGCGGTAAAGGCGGCGGACCGATGAGCTTTGGTAAGTCAAAAGCAAAGGTACTGACCGAAGACCAAATCAAAGTCAACTTCGAAGATGTGGCTGGTTGTGAAGAAGCCAAAGAAGAAGTAGTCGAAGTGGTTGATTTCTTGCGTGATCCAGATAAATTTACCAAACTGGGCGCTACAATCCCTCGTGGTATCTTGATGGTAGGTCCTCCAGGTACTGGTAAAACGCTATTGGCGCGAGCGATTGCGGGCGAAGCAAAAGTACCGTTTTTCTCGATTTCAGGCTCTGACTTTGTAGAGATGTTTGTTGGTGTTGGTGCATCTCGTGTACGTGACATGTTCGAACAAGCCAAGAAAAGTGCGCCGTGTATCATCTTTATCGATGAGATTGATGCAGTCGGCCGCCACCGCGGCTCTGGCATGGGTGGTGGTAATGATGAGCGTGAGCAAACGTTGAATCAGCTATTGGTCGAAATGGATGGTTTCGAAGGTAATGAAGGCGTGATCGTCATTGCAGCGACCAACCGTGCTGATGTTCTGGATAAAGCATTATTACGTCCAGGTCGTTTTGACCGTCAGGTACAAGTAGGCTTGCCAGATATTAAAGGTCGTGAGCAGATATTAAAGGTGCATTTGAGGAAACTGCCGAACGTCATCGGTGTTGATGCCAATGCGCTTGCTCGTGGTACGCCTGGATTTAGTGGTGCACAGCTTGCTAACCTTATCAACGAAGCGGCACTTTTTGCTGCACGTCGTAACAAGACTAGCGTTGATATGAATGACTTTGAAGACGCTAAAGATAAGCTGTATATGGGTCCTGAACGTAAATCTATGGTGATACGTGAAGAAGAGCGCCGTGCTACTGCATATCACGAATCAGGTCACGCTTTAGTCGCTGAGTTATTACCTGGTACGGATCCAGTGCACAAGGTAACCATCATGCCGCGAGGTTTCGCTTTGGGTGTTACTTGGCAGTTGCCTGAGCACGATCAAACCAGCATGTATAAGTCAAAAATGCTGAATGATCTTGCCATTCTATTCGGTGGTCGTATCGCTGAAGAAGTCTTCATCCATCAAATGTCGACAGGTGCTTCAAACGATTTTGAACGTGCGACGAAAATGGCGCGGGCAATGGTCACCAAATATGGCATGTCTGATGCGCTTGGCGTTATGGTTTATGAGGACGAAGACAGCTCGCAAGGTTACTTCGGTGGTAGCAGTCGTACTATTTCAGAAGCCACACAGCAGAAAGTCGATGAGGAAGTGCGCCGGATGTTAGAAGAGCAATATGATATTGCTCGTGAGCTTATCGAAGCCAACCAAGAAAAAATGCACGCAATGGTTGATGCTTTGATGAAATGGGAAACGATTGACCGTGATCAGTTGCAAGATATCTTGGCAGGTGAGGACCCACGTCCACCACGGGTATACCAGCACAATGAAGTCAATTTATCGAAAAATGATATTAAGACAACAACTTCAACCCCACCGCCATTGCCTGCAATGTAGCGCTGATCCACGATATGGATCTATTTTTAGCATGTATTGACAGTTTGGTCCGTCATATTTCCGTCCAAAAATAAATAAAAGCCCTTTATATATAAAGGGCTTTTTTATTGCCAGTTGTTCTGGCCTGTGTCCAATCTTGAAATGTTCGTCAAGGGTTTAGAACAGTGCTATATTTACTGGTATCATAAGCGCCTAGACTAACTTTTAAAACGTATCCTATAAACCTTTATCTATAACGGATAATTTATGTCATTGTTCCAGCCGTTACCCGATTATCAGGTATCAAGCCGAAAGAAAACTCTAGACTTATCGCAGCCGCATATCATGGGTATTCTAAATGTCACACCAGATTCCTTTTCAGATGGTGGGCAATTCAATGCAGTAGATAAAGCGGTTGTCCACTGTGAACGAATGATAAACGAAGGTGCTACGATTATTGATATTGGCGGTGAATCTACCCGTCCCAATGCAGACACTGTAGCAACTGGTGATGAGCTACAGCGAGTAGTTCCCGTCGTGCGAGCAATCAGGCAGCAGCTAGGTGACGATGTATGGCTATCTGTTGATACCAGCAGCCCCGCAGTGATGCAGGCAGCATTTGATGTTGGAGCTGACATATGGAATGATGTTCGCGCACTTAAGCGGGAAGGCGCAGCAGCAATGGCGGCAGCACTTGATATACCTGTCATGCTAATGCACATGCGTGGCGAACCAGCAACGATGAATGGCTTGGCGCATTACGATGATGTGGTAGAAGAGGTCAGTGCTGAGCTAATGACTAGTGTAAAAGAAGTTACTAGTCTTGGTGTTAAGCGTGAAAAAATTATTATAGATCCAGGGTTTGGCTTTGCAAAAAACTATGAGCATCATTGTGCATTATTAAAGCAGCTTGAGTCTTTCAAAGAGATTGGCCTACCGATGATGTTTGGCATTTCGCGTAAACGTTTCTTAGCAGAAGTGCTGGGCAAAAGCGGTGCACCATCGATGCTGACAACCCAAGCGAAAGAACGTGATTCGGCAGGGACAGCAGCGGGGATTTTTGCATTACAGCAAGGCGCTAGCGTCATTCGTGTTCATAATGTGGCGATGATGCGGCAAGCAGTATCACTCTGGCAGCAGTTATCTGATTACAGTCATCACTAAGGCTGATATCAATATTTGAAAGCAGCAACGGTAACTGACCGTTTGCTACTGTATATTTACTCTATACTTCATCATACTCACTCTATATTTCATCTATGAGGCTATTTATATGACTATAAACGACAAAAGCAAAGAGCAGAACAAACCATCACAACCTGAGCCAACCAATGAGCAACGCCGTATCATTTATCAAGCACGTCGTGGATTGAAAGAGCTGGATTTCTATATTGACCCTTATGTCAAAGAGTTGTACCTGACGGCAGAGCCTGCCGAGCAAGCAACCTTTGCGCAAATGCTCACCCACGAAGACCCGGATTTACTGGATTACTTTACCAATCAAGATCGTCCAGATGACGATGATATATGGGCGCTGGTTAATAAGATTAAAACATGGCGTCATACTAAAGAGTTGGTTTAGTATCTCTTTTCAAAATATATCTCCAGCTCAAGCTACAGTTATCTATATGAGTTATAAATAGTGTGTTTGGAGTAGATAGTGTCGTCTGATTGATGGGCGTATGGATATCATCTGTACTGTTATTGGATCCATTACGTTCATGTGATTTTGTCGCTATGTGAGAGTAGTAACACGCCTCAGAAGTAAAAGGTTGAAACTCAGTGGAAGGGCTTTTTACATGGTTGGTATGCTCATTCGCTGTATATGGTGATCTTAAATTATGACTTTGCAAAATACCACACGTATTGATGTTGCTATCAAGCCTAAAAGTCGACTGCGTTTGGTAATGTATATAAGTCTGTCTGGGATCACGATAGGTCTTGGGTGGCTTGCTTCTCTAGCGTTATGGCAGTACATCACCGTTTTAATCATATCAATGGCAGTGATAGGCTATTTGCTATTATCAAGGCCCATACCATTGCATCTAAGTCAGCCCACACTCAATCAGCGTATCGACCATCAGTGGCAGTTGTTGGTTCATACTGGGCGCGGCGATGAGTTATGGCTAGCAAACTTATGTAAGGTTCACCGTTATCAATGGGCTTTGATTATCGTTTTTGACGTTGTAGAGCCTTATCAAAAGCCATTTTCAGTGACAATATTTCGTGACCAAGTGAATGATGAACAATGGGTGAAACTAAATATTTTAGCCAATGTAAGCGCTAGCAAATTGAGGTAACGAGTGAGCGTTTTTCTGGGGTCGTCTTACGTTTTTCTCTATTGACTTACGAACGCCTACAACTCATAACAAAATGTCTAATTTGACGAGTACAAAATCTTGCTATCGTTAATGTTTACAACTGCATAAATGAGCAGACAGCACTTTGTACCGACGATATTATGCCAATAATATTTCTTCGAATAAGTACAGGCCATACAACCGTTGCGTAGAGTAGGAAATATATATAGGCATATACAGAAAGATAGCTATAGAAAAGTAACGACCTATTTACAATAAATAATACGATAAAAAAGGAATAAACTATGAGTTTGTTAGGAAATTTAGTGAGCCAAGTAGCACGTAGTGCGATGGATCCAGAAGATGCACAGCGTAATCCCGTGAACCAGAGTAGCAACTCTCGACGTACTGGTGGTCTCGGTGACATATTGGGTAGCGTATTGGGCGGTGGTCAGTCAGGTGGCTATAACCCACAACAACATGATCGTCAGTCAGACAGCAGTTTTGGTCTAGACGATATTATCGGTGGTTTGGCAGGAGGTACACAACAAGGTGGTATGAGCTCAGGTACTGGTGGTCTCGGTGACATATTGGGCAGTGTATTGGGTGGTCAAAGCACCAAAGCCAGCAGTGGATTCGGCGGTAAGGGCATGCTCGTTGCTGCGTTGATGCCAATGGTGCTCAGTTGGATTAAGCGTAATGGTGGCTTAAAAGGTGCATTATCGAAAATCACGGGAATGGGTTTTGAAAACCAAGCTCGTTCTTGGATGAGCAACCAAGAAGATAACGACAACTTAGATCCTAATGATGTGAATCGTCTGTTTGACGAGGGTGAGATTCAACAAGTCGCTGCCCATACAGGTGCGAACGATGCAGAGGTGCGTCAAGGTATCGCTGAGCTATTACCAGAAGTCATGAATCAGCTCACCCCTAACGGCAACCTGGACGATGAGGCTGAAGCTAACGCAGAAGTTGATCAGATTATTAATCAGTTGTCTAGTCGACTAGGCGCTCTAAAATAAGTCTGTGATGATAAATTTTTCTAGTCTTTGGTTTTGAATTGCAGTTATACTTAGTAAACAATGAGCAGGAGCATGTTAATAAATAACGTGCTCTTTTTTTATGGATGGTCATTTAGGGTTATCATAGTTGATTCGCTGTCAACGCCATACCGTGCGACTGTAGGGAAGCTTTTTTGTGTTTTATGTAAAGAGATATGTAAGAAATAATTAACAGTGGTAT
>NZ_JAKDUI010000062.1 GCF_030457785.1 Psychrobacter sp.
CGAATGGTGTAATCCAGACTGATGGCTGCTATTAACTCAAGAAAATATAAGATTAAGAAAATATAAGTTCAAACAACGATGGTAGAGAAAACCATGAATCTAATCGCGACACAAAAAGCAGTCGTTATCAGCATATTTGTAGTGTTAGCTGGTTGTCAGGCAGTACCTACTAGTAAAACAATAATAGAAAACCCTACCGTAAGTATCATCAACCATTCACTGACCGCTCAAATGCCAACCATAGATCGTCAAGGTCACATCGCATTCGTCGAAGAACAGGGATCAGGACGAGATAAAGTATCCAGCCTATATAGCATTTCGCCTGATGGTAGCAATCGCCAATTAATTGACCAAATTAAGGGCTATATTTATGCGCCTGCATGGTCGGCGGATGGTGAGCTGTTGGCATATAGCAAACAAGCAGTACGTCAGCACCCAAAAATCTATATCTATGCGCCTAGCACTCGTACACGGCGTTTGATCGTCAATGCAGAAGGCAGTAACTTATCTGCATCTTTTTCACCAGATGGTGAAAAGTTACTCTACAGCTCGACGGTCGGTGGCAATGCTGATATTTATGAAATGCAGTTGAGAAATGGCAATGCCAGACAACTCACCACATTGACTAGTACCGAAGTACAGCCGAGCTATGCCCCTGACGGCAATAGTTTTGTCTACGTCAGTGACAAAGTGCGTGCTGGACGTCCAAGTGTGTATCGTTATGTGTTTGCGACTGGTCGTGCTGAGCGCATTTCAGATGGAGGTTATGCCGCGAGTCCGCAGCTGAGCTTAGATGGTCAGCGCTTAGCGTATCTCAATGATCGTCAAGCAGCGGTCATGACGCTCGCCACAGGGCAGATCATTAATCTAGCTGAGACAGGCTTAGATGAGCCGGCGCGGTTATCCCCCTCAGGACAGTATGCAGTCTATCCAACAGCGATTTCGATAGTGAATGGTCAGCGTCGAGGTGGTTTGGTTATCCATTCATTTGATGGCAACCCTAACTATACCATCAGCAGTAAAAATGGTGGCGTCATGCGCTCGCCAGTCTGGAGCCGGTAATGACGAAGCTTATGCTTTGTGTTAAAAACTATATACAATTGACAGTAAAGAACATAAGTTAGTTGTTTTAGTCTATCTGTCAAGGTTGGTCCATCAAGATTTGATCTTTTGCCGTAAAAAGGAGTGCGCGTTTGATGCAAGAGTCTTTTGCAGTTTTCATCACTAAGATCGGTATGTATCCGACCGTTATTTTTACGGGGCTGGTGATGTTTGTCACCTTATATTGGGTAGTGTCTTTGCTCGGTATGGCCGATATGGATACTGTGGATGTGGGTGATCCAGGTGGTGATGTTGAAGTCTCCAATCTGGCGTCGACTGGATTTTTTACGGGGCTGATGCTCAAGTTTGGTCTTTATGGTGTACCGCTAGTCATCATTTTGACCTTGATCAGCTTAATAGGTTGGGTGCTTAGTTATCTTTATGCCAGTTTTTTACATCAAAACGTTGAGTCAGGCATTTTATATTATCTGTTTGGCACGGGTGCGCTTATTTTTGTGTTGGTGGTATCCATGTGGTTGACAGGTCTCATTATCTCGCCGATTCGCAGAAATATCGCAAAAATCCCCAAGCGCAATGCCTCCAGCAATATAGGTAAAGTTGCGGTGGTGCGCACGCTGACTGTCACAGACAAGCATGGCGAGGCTGAACTGAACGATGGTGGTGCAGGGTTGATTCTGAAAATACGGTCAGACAGTCCAGATATCAGTGAGAATTTGAATACCAATGAGAGCTTGGATATCAATGGTGACTTACTGAAAAAGGGCGACGTGCTAAAAAAAGATAACTTGTTAAAAAAAGGCGACAAAGTGGTGTTGGTAGAGTATCTGAGCGACGCCAACGCGTACCGAGTTTCCGCTGTCAAAGACGACCACTAAGTAAACCAAGCCAATCGTATTGAGCAGTTACTTTATATATGAAAGGTAAAGCCTATTAATTACGACGACTCGCTATTATGACGACTCAATGATTTTTAGACGATTACTATTTAATCGAATTAATCGAAAAACACGCTCTTTGTAAGCTCTCGCTCTTTGTAAACTCTCGTAGTAGGAATGCTTTTAACGGCTTTAAACTTGCTTGCAATGTTTTAATTACTTGCAACGTTTTAATTACTTGCAACGTTTTAATTAAAGGAAGGAATATGGACATACTCATCATCGTCGGCGTGGTTGTTGTGCTGACGTTTGTTTTTGTTATGGCAGCACTTGTGATGCTCAAAGCCTTTTATTACAAGGTGGAGCAAGGGACAGCATTGATTATCAATGGTGTTAGCAAGATTGCTGTGCGTTTTGATGGTGGCTTTGTTTGGCCTGTCATCAATAAAAAAGAATTGATGAAAATCTCGCTTATCACTTTAGAAGTCGATAGGCGTGGCAAAGAAGGTCTTATTTGCGCCGATAACATGCGTGCTGATATCACCGTGGCATTTTATTTGCGTGTCAATGAAACAGAAGAAGACGTCTTAAAAGTTGCCAAGTCGGTGGGTGTTGAGAGAGCCTCAGATAAAGTCGCTGTTAATGAGCTGTTTAATGCTAAGTTCTCAGAAGCGTTGAAGACAGTGGGTAAGCAGATTGATTTTGTCAAACTGTTTGAAAACCGCAGCGAGTTCCGTGACAGTATCGTCCAAGAAATCGGTAATGACCTCAATGGTTATATCTTAGAAGATGTGGCGATTGACTTCTTAGAGCAAACACCAAAAGTGTCATTAGATGCAAGTAATATCTTAGATTCAGAAGGTATTAAAAAGATCACGCAATTGACGGCCATGCAAAATGTCATCACCAATGAGCTAGAGCGTGATGAAGAGCTTGCCGTCAAAAAGAAAAACGTTGAGACTGTCGAAGCGATGTTGGAGCTGGAGCGTCAGCAAGCAGATGCAGAAGCCAAGCAGCAGCGTGAAATCTCTTCTGTGATAGCGCGTGAAACAGCAGAGACGCGTAAGATCGAAGAGGAAGAGCGTAAAAAGTCAGAAACGGCCATCATCATCGTTGAGCAAGATCTGGCTATTCAACGTGAAAACCAGCAGCGTGAGATCGAAGTTGCTGAACAAAACCGCCTGCGTGCGGTGGTGATCGAAGAAGAAAAAGTCACCCGCGCTCGTGAGCTGGAAATTGTCTCACGTGAGCGTGAAGTTGACTTGCAGCGTATCGAAGCCGAGCGTTCGATCGAGCTTGAGAAAAAAGAAATCGCCAACGTCATTCGTGAGCGTATCGCAGTCGATAAGACAGTGGCTCAAGAAGAAGAACGTATCAAAGAAGTACGTGAAGTGAGTGAGGCAGAACGTGCCAAACAAACGCGCGTACTGGCAGCTGAAGCGGATGCGGAAGAGCTCAAAGTTCGCCAAGTCAAAAAAGCGGAAGCAGAAGAGTTGTCAGCCAAGCACAAAGCGGTTGAAATCACTACGCTTGCCAATGCCAACCTTGAAGCCTCAGCGAAAGATGCTGAAGCCAAAGTTAAGCTTGCCGAAGGGATCAAGGCAGAAGAGTCTGCGCATGGCTTCGCTGAAGCAGCGATTCAAGAAGCCAAAGCCAGTTCGCTGGAAAAAGAAGGCATTGCTAAAGCCAATGTGGTTAGAGCAACTGGACAGGCACAAGCACAGTCAGATCGTGAGCAAGGCATGGCAGATGCTGAGGTTATCGCAGCACGCGGTGAGTCAAACGCCAAAGCCGAGCGCGATATCGGTATGGCGGATGCGCAAGTTATTGCCGCTCGTGGTGAGTCAAATGCCAAAGCCGAGCGTGAAGTCGGTCTGGCAAAAGCCGAGGTCACACGTGCGCACTTCCAAGCCGAGTCCGATGGTCTGGTCGAAAAATTCAATGCCATGGGTAGCATGAGCAAAGAAGCACGTGAGCATGAAGAGTTCCGCATGGGGCTAGAAACTGCGCTGCAAGAAGCAATGGCATCTATTGACGCAGGTAAGGAAATTGCCAAAGAAAATGCGGAAGTGTTGGCAGTTGCCTTAGAAAAAGCTCAGATTGATATTGTCGGCGGCGAAGCGCATTTCTTTGATAACTTTGCTAAGTCACTGTCAATTGGTAAGGCCATTGACGGTCTGGCTGGTAAGTCAGACACGCTAAGCGGCATCATCAACGGTGTGATGGCGAGTCAAGCGATGAAAAACACCAATCAAACGAACGACGACGTCAAATAAGCTGCTGTAAAGTAAGCTTGTTTAGGGCGTGTTTTTGTTATTTAAATTAGGGCGTGTTGAACATTCACAAATAGGCACTGCTGATGACTAAAATTGTTCCAGACAAGGCGCAAGTTAAAGATAATGTTAATACCTTAGCAAGACTTGCAACGCCGTATAGAACAATTTTAACATCAGACCACTTTCTATCAATAAATTGTTGGGACAGGCGTATTTTTTGCCGCTTTATTGATAAAAATAGACGTATAGAATGACTATACTTACTTTTTTTATCTTCAAATCGTCTAAAAAATACGCTCTGTCAGTGCCATGGTCGAATCTTCAACACGCCCTAACGTTACTCAACTGAATGTTGGCCAACTCAACCTTGAGTTGGCTAATCTAAAAAAATACATGACGGCTGTTGTTTTTTTAGGTTAGCCAAGTGTGGTTTTATAACATTTCCTTATTGCAAAAAAATTGCCCAAAAATAAAAATGGACGAGCACCGATGGCGGATACCCAAAACTCAACCAATACAGACAACAATCAAAACCAGGCAGCGCAAACCGATCAGGCCGTCGCTTCAGGCAACGCTTATGAGCTGATTAAAAAACGGCTGACGGAGCAGGGCAGCCGCCTAGAGCAACAAACTGCCACGCTAAATACTGCGCGCTTAAATGAGTTTGGTAGTACGCAAATGCAAGTCATTGCCCGTACGCGTATTCGCACCGAACACAACTGTGTCGCGCAGGATATGGTGCAAGTCGGCGATTATCTGCTGTTTGGCTATAATGTATTTATGGGACTCAAGCGCGCGAGCAATGTGTCAGATGTATTGTCGCTGTATCGATTGATAGCGCCAGCAGATATGGACGATGGCGGTGGAAACAGTGCAAACAGCGCAGACCGCTCAGAGTCAGAATACCAGCTTGAGGCAGTCGACTTAAAGGGGACTTTTTTAGATCAACAAGCCTTCGTCCAAGATTTTGATGAGTTATATCGCTATTACAAACAAACCCGCCTAATTCAACTGATCGTCAAAGACAGCAAGCTGTTGTTGGCGTTTCAGATAGGCGAGCGCATCACCGATATTCGGGTGTTTCGCTTTGCGTTAAATTTTAGTGACGGCACGCCAGAATCCGATCGAGTTACTTATATAGACAACAGAGGCGAGCGCGACATCGAGTTGCCGCCCGCTTATGACTTTGATTGGGTTGAGACCACACGTGATCAAATGATCAATGGCAAATACCCGCACATGAATATTTTAGATACGGTATTTGTGGAGACCGTTGGCGGCGATTTGACCATTAAAATTGAGGATAATACCGAGTCAGGGCAGGGTATCTATAGTGAGTCTGTGGAGGATCGTACCCAATCGCTGACCGATGCAGAGATCGCTTATGCCAAAGTTGGCAGTTTAATATTGCTCAAAGTATTGCCGTATCGCGAGGAGCGCTATCGGTATTTTGTTTATAACACTTTGACCGAAGCGGTGCTTCGTCTAGATGCATTAGGGCAGTCCTGTGTCCAGCTACCAGAAGACCACGGTATAATTTTCCCCGGTGGTTACTATCTGCAAACAGGTGAATACAAGCTGTTTGATGCTCAAGATGACGACGGCAAAAACTTAGCATTTAAACGCAAAATCATATCTCCCAATGGTGAAGACGTCTTATTTTTATTCTATGATGTGGCCTTAGGTATTACCGGGTTATTTCCTTATAATCTCATCAAAAAACAACTGGCAAACCCGATCTATTGCAACGGTATGGCCTTGGCGGACAATGGGCGCTTGGTGTTGTTCAGTGACCAAAGTGAACCATCGCGCATTCACCCGATGCAGATCTGGCACACGCCTTATGCTTCACACGAGTACGTCAGTGAATTGCCTGAAAGCACAAGCTTTTATGGCAAAATCGGCAATAAAGAACTGGTGCGCGGCATCTCCGATCTCTATAGCATTACTCGCCTGATTGACAACCAAAGCGTATCACAAAAACTCTATGAAGAATTGGCAGATCATGCCAGTCGCTTGTTCGATAGTTATTACTGGTTGTCTGAGCCTGAGCTTGGCGAGGTCGCAGAGAGTATTAAAGAAGTGACAGCCACCGCTGAGTTGGTAATCGATGAGTTTGCTAAAGTACAAAGCATTCAAAAGCAAACGCAAACGGCATTGGCCGACGCCGACTCTCAGCAGAATGAGATTTTGCGGCAGATACGCATTACGAGTTTTGAGTCTGCCGCTGATTATGTCGATCAGCTGTCGACACTCAGACGCCAGAAAGGGCGGTTGATTAGCTTGGAGGATTTGCGTTATTTAGACAGCGAAAAGCTACAAGCGTTGCAGTCGCAACTAGAAAAAGCCGAGAGCGAGTTGGCTGAAAAAACTGTGCTGTTTTTGAGTGGTGAAGAGGCACTATCAAGCTACGAAGGCATATTGGCTGATGTCAGTGAGCGCTTAAATACCGCTGAAACCAATGCGGAGCTAAAGCCAGTATTAGACCAAATCGATGAAACAGCGCAGGGGTTAGATCTGCTAACCGAGTTGCTGGGCACATTAGATGTCGCTGACGCCACGGTGCGAACACAAATTATCGATGACATATCGACCATTTATGCCAGTCTCAATCAGAGTAAAGCCAAGCTTAATCATAAGCGTAAAAACTTAGGCTCGGCTGAGGCTGTGGCGCAATTTGGTGCGCAGTTTAAGCTGTTTGGGCAGTCGATTGCCAATGCGTTATCTATTGCCAATACCCCTGAGAAATCAGATGAGCAAATGGCAAAGTTGCTAGTACAGTTAGAGGAGCTTGAAAGCCAGTTTGCAGATCCAGAGACCAATAGTGGCGATCAGTTTTTAACAGATATCATCAGTAAGCGTGAAGAGATTTACGAGACCTTTGAAAATCATAAGCAGCAATTGCTCGATGCCCGCAACCGCAAAGCGCAAAACCTCGGCGATGGTGCGCTGCGTATGCTTGAGAGTATCAAAAAGCGCACGCAAAGCACTGGCGTCATAGGCTTTACCGAAGAAGAGGCGTTAAACACGTATTTTGCCTCGGATGGGCTGGTGCAAAAAGTTCGAAACATCGCAAAAGAATTACAAGCGATGGACTTTAGCGTCAAGGCAGATGACATCGACGCACGTCTAAAAGCGATTCAAATTGAAAGTTATAAAAGCCTAAAAGACAAGTCTGACTTGTTTGAAGAAGGTGGTCAGATCATCAAATTAGGTAAGCACCGTTTTTCGGTCAATACTCAGCCATTAGATTTAACCTTACTGAGTCGGCAGCAGTCAGATGGCAATTCTGTGCTAAATTTGCACTTAACTGGCACGGATTATTATGAAGTACTGAATAACGACGAGCTAAATGCCTTGCGCCCTTATTGGGATATGAATATCGCTTCGGAGTCTGATGTCGTCTATCGAGCGGAATACTTAGCCTATAGCATCATCGAAAGCGCTAAAAACGCTCAAGAGGGTTTGACCGAAGCACGCTTATATCAGGCATATGACGACACGATCGTCACGCTTGATGTCAATGGCGATATAGATAACGATAGCCCGCTGGCAAGACTGGTCAAGGCATATGCCACGCCTCGCTATCAGCTTGGCTATGACAAAGGCATTCATGACCATGATGCCACGTTACTATTGATGCAGATATTACCGACTTTGCGAGAGGCTGGGCTGCTAATTTATACCCCGCAAGTCCGGGCGCTGGCTCAGATGTTTTATTGGCAACTCAATCTCGTCCAAGCGCTGGGCTTAGATAGCCTTCATCAGTTTGATTACGGTGCTTGGCTGGATGATTCAATACTCACGAGAGTGAGCAATTGGATGGACAGAGCTGTGACTGCTGAGCAACTACGCCGTGCGTTGGGCAGTGATACGGCAAAGTCGCTACTGGTCGAAGACATGCGCCAAGTGATGAGCGGCTTCGTGAGTGTATATGCAGATGGCGAAAGTCAGATGAATGCCAATGTAGACTCGAATTCAGCGGCTAATACAACATCAGAAACCAGCGACATTCGTAACGCAAATATCTTTAAACAAAGCCACGTACCTCTGGCCTGCGAGTATCTGGTTAGTGTCATGGGACAGTCAATGCAAGCTGTTACCCATAATACCAGTACGCATAAAATAAACTGGCAAACCAGTCAACAAGCTCAGCAGCTGTGTGAGCAACTGCAAAAAACACTCGATGGTGCAAACTGTAGCACGCAAGCTGCCACCAGTTATGCGCAACTACAGTCTTCAGTTGGCAAGCTTGGTTTTCAGCCAAAATCCGCCTATGAGTTATTGGCAACATGGTTTCATGCGTTACTTGATAAGACTTACGGTAATACTGACTCGGCCAATGCAGCAGCTGATGGTACCGATGAAAACGGCGAGCTCAGTGAAGAACAGCTTGCCGAGATTGCAGAAAAGTCAGCCATATGCCAGCAGCAACTCGAGAGTGGGCGCCATTATGTGCCTGAAGCGATTGCGATGTTACTGACTCAGCTAAACGATGCCCAGCGTGAGAGTCTGGTGCAACGACTGATAGACTCAGGTGCGAGCATTAATAAAAATGCTTCTAATACAGGAGCAGGTTATAAAGGAGCAGGTCACAAAGAAACAGGAAGTGTAGGCGCTACTTCCGCCTTGTCCTTCTCCGCTGCCTCCTCATTGACCAGTATCAATAATCCGCTCAACCAAGTACCAGGCTTTGAGCGCAGCATTGGTAAGGTATCGCTAGAGATACAAGTAAACAAGCTGTTGGGTGAGCACGCACGTATCCATCAGCAGACCTTGAGTTTTGCAGTCGATGATTTTTTAAACCGTCTGCATCAACATGAGACGCAGGTCATTCCTGCTTATAGACGTTATTTGTCCATGCGCTCGGAGATATTGCACGATTCAAAAGCAACCTTGCGACTGGACGAGTTTATGCCGCGTCCATTATCTTCATTTGTCCGTAACCGTCTGATCAATGAGAGCTATCTGCCACTCATCGGTGATAACCTTGCCAAGCAAATGGGCACGGTCGGTGAAGATAAGCGTACCGATTTGATGGGTATTCTGATGATGATATCTCCGCCTGGGTACGGTAAGACCACGTTGATGGAGTACGTGGCAAACCGTCTGGGCCTAATCTTTATGAAGATTAACTGTCCATCGCTCGGTCATGATGTCACCTCATTAGATCCTGAAAGAGCGCCCAATGCGACCGCTCGCGAAGAGCTGAATAAAATCAACCTTGCCTTTGAGATGGGCAATAACGTCATGCTCTATCTTGATGATATTCAGCATACGCACGCTGAGTTTTTGCAGAAGTTTATCTCACTCGGTGATGGCACGCGCCGTATCGATGGTGTCTGGCAAGGTAAGACCAAGACCTACGACATGCGTGGTAAAAAATTCTGCGTGGTCATGGCGGGTAACCCCTATACCGAAAGTGGTGAAGCCTTCAAAGTCCCAGATATGCTCGCCAACCGTGCCGATATCTACAACTTAGGCGATATCATGAGCGGCATGGAAGATGTGTTTGCGCTGAGTTATATCGAAAACTCATTGACGTCTAACGCTGTCCTCGCACCATTAGCCAATCGTGATTTGGCGGATGTCCATCGCCTGATCAAAATGGCAAAAGCAGACAATGCCAATCTCGCCCAAGCACAGAGCAGCGAGTTGACCTACCCGTATAGCACTTCTGAGATCAATGAGATCATCGCTGTCTTGCGTCATATGTTTGCAGTGCAATCTGTCATTCTCGATGTCAACCAAGCCTATATCGCTTCTGCTTCGCAAGATGATAAATACCGTGTCGAGCCGATATTTAAGCTGCAAGGCAGCTATCGTAATATGAATAAGATGACTGAAAAATTATCGGCGGTCATGAATGAAAGTGAGCTAAATCAGCTGATAGACGACCATTATCTGGGCGAATCGCAGTTACTCACCTCAGGTGCTGAGAGCAACTTGCTCAAGCTTGCAGAGATGCGGGGCACATTGACCGAAGAAGAAAAAGCACGTTGGGAGCAGATCAAGGCTGATTTCTTACGTAACAAAGCGATTGGCGGTGAAGATGGTGATACGGGCGCACGTATCGTCGCTCAGTTGGTCGACTTGGCGAATGGCTTTAATGCCATCAGTAGCCAGTTTGACAAGTACTTAACGCAAAATGATCCAGAGCACATCGCTCGCTTGCGAGAAGCAGGTCAGCAAGAGCAGTTGAATGCGCAGTTAGCCTCACAAAAAATCCTCGCAGATAGCGTGATTAATAATGCCAAAGTCGTCAGCGACAGTATCGATAGTGGCTTTGAGAAGAGTATGGGTCAGCTGATACAGATCTATAAACACGATCACAATGCAGAAAAGGCAGAAAGCGAGCAGCTGAAGCAAAACCAAGACAGTCAAAAGCAGCTCATGATGCAGTTGGTCAATGCGGTAGAGCAGCTAGCGCAAAATATGGCAGACAGTTTGGTTAATAGTGATGATGATCAAGCCGTAGCGAGCGATGTGCAGGATGTCGATCGACAAACTGTGCTGATGGCAAACGCACTCAAAGAGGCACTATCGCCATTGACCATGCGCCTGGATGAAAAACTGGCGATTGATAGCAGCACCGACCAATCTGGCAAGCTGATCGTCAATAGTCTGAACAAGCTAAATAAAATCTTTGATGATTATGACTAGGGCGTGTCCTCAATTCGAACAGTCACCTTTAAATGGGCTAAAAATGGCTAAATATTTGCCAAACGTTGTCAAATAACTGACTAATATCCTGATATTATCTGCGCTATTTTCCTTGTTTGGCGGCAATTTATCTCATTTTTATCACCATTTTCAAAATGAGGACACGCCCTAAATCATTTAGTGATGGCGAGGTTAAACATTGTGCGAGTAATGGTAGTGTCTAACGAAAGTATGGGAGCCAATCCTGCTTTTCGCTCATATCTTGCCTGCTCACTGGGGCGGTGGCTATCGCCAGAGGCGTTCCAACATTCGAGCGACCGCCTCTAGCCAAGCCCCCGCAGCCCAGCGAGCAGACAAGGATAACCGCTGCAATCAGGGCTAAACCGCACCACAAGCCCACCATTGAATACAGGCAATCATGGCACATAAAAAAATAAACCTACCGCAAAAAACATGCCCCGTCTGCCAGCGGCCATTTACATGGCGCAAAAAGTGGGAAAAGGATTGGGACAAGGTGGTGTATTGTTCTGAGCGCTGCCGGCGGAGTAAGACCAAAGCTGATTAACTTAGGTTGAAGCATTCAGCCAAAATTTGATTGATTGAATGTTTTTATGAGTAAATTTTGAGTGTTAACGACGTTTTAGACCAAATTCTGCCATGGTCTAAAAAAGATTGAGTCATTGCAATCAAACTCTATTCTCTGATAGTCAGAGATCGTGAAGGTCTCTGACTTTGCTAGACTAAGGTCTTGAGAATTCAAACGTCTCGTCATCGTCTATGATATCATCTCGGTTTTCATCCACTTCAATACTAAGTGATATATCACCTGTCACTCGAGCGTAACGTGTTTGCGGTTCTGAAAATCCAGTATCCCCGTTATCATCATAAACTATCGTAGTAGATAACTTATTAGTAACAGGATCAACAGTGTAGTTACCCCATTCCATACCATTTTCTAAATTATCGACTGAACCATCCTCATCATCAACTTGCACGTGGATATAAGTATCGTTGTCTAAGAACGCCAAGCCAACTAGTTCTTCTTCATCGGCATCATCAAAATCCCAAGGCCCCAAGATACCTTCAGACTTAGTTTCTGAGAAGCGATAGCTTTCATTACTATCGATAATACCGTTTCCGTTTTCATCTGCCTTCAAGGTAAGCTTACCGTTAGATATCTGAGCATAGCGAATGGTAGAGTCTGACAGTCCAGAGGTGCCGTTTTTATCGAAAATAGGCGTAGCGGTGAGTTTGCCTTCTGTACTACTAACACTATAACTTCCTAGTTCCATACCGTTGTTGGGGTCACTAGTTAGCTGACCACCATCGACCTGGGTCTGTATATAGGTTCCATCATCCATGAATATTATTGTTGATAATTCTCCATCACCAGTATCATCGCTATTCCACATCCCAACAATTTCGGTATCTATATCAGGTTGATCGGGTTGCGTGACATCTGTAGATATTCCGTCTGAATCTGAATCGTCACCACAACCTTGTAGTAACAAAGTCATTGATAAGGCTAATAAGGCTATTTTAAATGTTTCTTAGATTAACACACCAAGTGCAACGCTAATTAATATTATAGAACGCCTGCA